>DYRK01000381.1 GCA_020718785.1 Desulfatirhabdium butyrativorans
AAAAAAGGACCGGAACCCATATGGCACTGATTCCTTATTTCCGAAAATGTCTAATCCATTCGGAAAGAGCGGAAAACAGAAATGAATTCCTCAACTGCCGCATCATCCCGTCCCAAGAATCTTCCGGATTTACAAGTCGCTGTTCATGGGCTGTTACGAGAATATTTTCCGATTTCAATCCCAAGCGTTCAGCATAATGCTTTACTATAGATTCTTTTTCTTTTGTATATCTCTCAAAAGGAATTTGAGAAAAAATTATCTTGGGAATATCATAATTCGCTTTCCGGGGCGTCAATTCCCTAATAAGACAAAGCAGATATTCCGTTCCCTCAACAGACTGAGGGCTGAACGTGGTAACGAAAATCCGTTGAACTCTGGGATCGAGCAGAAATCCGGCTGACAATTCGGAAAGTCCTGCCCGGAGGTCTGCAATCACTGCGCTGACTCCGAGCATTTTTCCCAACAGCACCAGACTATGAGTGAGAATAAACGGATTATCTGCACACCGAATCAGATGTTCCGGCCTGATCTGAAGCGATGTAAACTGCTCAGAGGAACGAAATGCGGGCAGGACATAAATACCGTCCAAATATGAAGATTGAACACGGTCTGAAATCAGGCACAGCATCTTTTCGATTTCATTTTCCGAATCGGAAGCGCCGTGAAGCAGCGTCAGCACATCTGCAAACGAAATCGCGGGATTCGGCAGTCTGTCTTTCAAGAGCCATGTAATTCCGGGTGCCTCAAGATCGGCATCTATCAAAAGCACGCGATTATCTTTTTTTTCGGCAATCACTTTGGCAATCGTCAGAGCGAGAAGCGTTCTGCCCACACCGCCTTTAAAAGAATGAAGTGCTGTCAGTTGCGGAAAATCTTTCGGAAAATCTTCATCAGGTTCTGCCTTTGGAACATCCGGTCTCAGAATTTCCGGATGGGCAAGAGTAGGGATAAAACGGGATTTGGAAAAAGCATCTTCAGACTCGACAATAACAACTTGCAGTTGACGAGGATAATTCTCCATGCCTTCCAAGATGATAATTCCGCTGTTCGGCGAATCAGACTGCCGAAAACGGGGGTCGAATATATTGGAAAGCCATTTGATTGTTTCCGGTATTTTTCCCGGAGCAACGGTAATCGTCAAGGCGTCCAAATAAGATCGGGCTGATTTGACCCATTCAGGCAATCCTTTGGTTTTTCGAACATGAAATAACAGATCGTCAACATCCACCCATGAAAATAATCGAATCTCCTGATGTATCATATTTCTTCCTTAATCTTTTTCTGAAGTCCTTTCAACCATTCAATGACTTTTATCTCATCATCTCCATCAATGCTTACCCCATAACGCCATGCCTGATGTGCATCTCCGATGGAACGAGCCGATCCGCTTTGAAGACGGAAAGTCATTGCTTCTATCCGCCATCTGAGTTTATCTGCGAGAAGTGCAAGATCATGAGTTTTAATATCTTCCTCTTTGATTTGGGAAATCTTTATTTTACGATAAGATTTGAGAATACACGCTTTCAATCCGGATTCCACAGCATAAAACAGCAATAGAAAATGTGAAGATGAATTTCCGGTTTGTGCTGCTTTGCTATGCTCAAAAAAGGAATGTTTCAATTCTTCGCGTCCAGGGTCAATCATTTGCTTATCTCATATTCATAAAAAATAACCACCTGCCTGACAAACTCCCGAATCAGCCGGAGATAAACATCCAATTTCTGTTCATCCGAAGTTATTTTCAGATTTCCAGAAATATGATCCCGATATTTTTTCAGATTCTCCTCGATTTCTTTCAGCAGTTTCTCACCGAATTTGTCTTGTTTCCATTTTTTGTTTGCTTCTGATTTCCCGGTCTGCCGCTTGATGTAATTCAGGATATCAGAAACTTTCAGCGCGCTGTTGGCAATATTTTCCAGACCTTTCAACTGGGCTTTATGCTTATCCGAAAAAGCCTCTGCTGCAATTTTTCCGAGCGATTCTGTCTGTGTGCGGAAAATATCTGCCTTCATTCCGATTTCTTTAAGAATTTTCATCTGATTATTCATAAAGGATTGACCTCCGTATGAAACGGTTCTGCGATCATCAAACTGCCGAATCCTTCCTGACGGCGTTCACCAATTCCTTTGGTTTCAATATCATACAGGATTTGCCAGAGTTTATCATCGGCTTCTCCCGTAAAGCCGAACAGAAAAACCGAACCCATTGCTATTGCCATATCATCTGCTTTGGGCAAACCGGCAAGCGCATTCCATCCCATCACCCGGCGCAATGAACTGCAATGATAAATCAGTTTTGTGCCCTTCAAATTCCATTCTTTTTCTAAATAATCCGCTTCGACAGCCGAATGATAACGCATCAGATGATCCCTCAGAATCAAATCCGACTGTAAGGTTATCGGAATATAAAGGTTATGCCGTACCGGAACATGATGTTTTTCAGCCGTTTCTTTCAACAAACTGCTGAACTTCTCAACCCGCTGTTTCAAATATTCTGAAGTATCCAACGGTTCTGTTATCCGAAAAGATTCATATCCTGCTTTCCCCATCCCCCGTGTCTTATTGTTTCCCAGATAGATCGCTTCATTATCAGAAGCATCCTCGATAAATGATTCAAAATCATTCCAAAGCGTGTCATCCTGAAAATCGAGGATTCCCCAGAATTTCTGATTTTCGCACAGAATTTCCCGATGATACAGAATATTCTGCATGACAGCCCCGCGCTGTCGGCTGATACCGGTGCGCGTAACCATCCGTGTCTTTGCTTTTGAAGCGCATACAGCATTTTGCTTCAAATTGCGCCGATAAAAACCGCTAAAAGGTGAGGTCTTTTTCCCGCAATCCGAACATCGTTCAATCGAGTCAAAAACGCTGATCACTTTCTGATCGCTGAGTGAAAACAATCCCCAAGGAATTAGAGAATCAAATACGCCGTGTTTTTTATCTTCATCATCCTGATCTTGTTCATTTTGGAAAAGAAAGCCGGGAAATCGCTTGCAGGAACGCGCAGTCGCCGGAACCGGTCGGACGGATAATTCGTCATCTGCCAAAGCATCACATACAGATTTAGATTCATCTTTATCTTTGAAATTTGCCGGATAGAGATTCCCGAACCGAATCTTTCCGCTGGTGAAAAACCGGGCAAATTCTTCTTTGAATCCGCTGCTGCCTTGTTTCATTCTGGAATATGCTCCTGCCAATCCGCCGAGCAGCGTGGTTCCGGGGATATAATGTAATGTCTCAAAAGTGCTGTCTGAGCGTGAGGAGCGAAAACACAGCGGCATCGGATTGTTTACAACAAGAATTGCCTGCATTATCAAGCCTCCTCTCTTGCATCATTGTATAAAAGAAAATCGTCAATTTTTTCAAGGTAATTTCTCGGTTCTTTCTGTAGCGCATCATTCACTCGGAGTTCTTCAATTACAAAATGGCAATATCCCATGCCGGTTGAGCGGTTGGCACCGATTCGGCTGGTCATTGACAGTCCGGCTATCAGAAGATACAGAGGATAAGAACCGGGCAGATCATCGGAAAACGGATTTGAAATTCCTTCCAGCCATCCGTGAATTTTTCCTTCAAATTCAAGTTCTGAAATTCCGAACTCGCTGGAATACAATGCGCCGCTGATAACGGTTCCGGTGAGACGGGACAGACGGGTTCGGGTTCGGTTTTCGGTTTGCATGAAACGATATTCTTTTGACTCCCAAGTCATACAGGCATTATCAAAGAAAATCCCGCTTTCCTGATAGCATGAACCAAAGATACGCTCTGCGATATCCGGGCTTTCAAAAAATGTTTTCATCGCCGATATCCTATCATGCGGCTCACGGACAGCTATACCAAACAATCTGGCGAGATATTCGCAGGTTTCCCGCAATACGCCTTTGATCGTCGAGCCGGGAACATACAGATAGCCGTCTTTGTCTTTTTGGACAGAACGATCAATCAGTCCGTTGGTTAAACCGGTTCCGCAATGAAAGGGGTTTTGAAATTTCAACAGGTATGTCAGACAAATATGATCGGGTTGCATCATTGCTATTCACCTCCCGGAATAAAATCATACAGTTCAGCCACATCCAAAAAAGGCGTGTAATAAGAGTCATCTTTTTTAAACCAGACTATCGGGATATCTCCGTCAGTATTTGCAACAGCCTCAAAGATGCCTTTCAAAGCTCCTCTCTGTTCTTTCAAACGACTGTAAACCGCCAGCCCGGTCAGCGTGGAATAGCCGTAATCCGAAAAAACAGCTTCCCGCAGGGGCTGTAACTTGTTTCGGGGAAAATCGCCTTTTTTCAGATTCCGAATTTGTTCTATCAAGTGTCTCAATGTCTCTGTATCATAAGGGCGCAGCGTGCGGACAAATTTTCGGCTTTCCTTAATCATATTTTCTTTATGTTTAAACAGGTTCTTATAATCTTCGCTGAAATTTAAACTGTTGCCCGCATTGACGACTTGAAAATTAATTCGTCCCTTGCCTTTTTTCTTGGCAAATTTCAGCAGGTCTTCCGTCAGCTTCAAAAAACTTCCAAACGGGAATTTGGCATGTGCAATTGTCACACCTACAGAAATCGTCAGCGGTTTTCCGAATTTTTTTACGGCGTATTCTTTTGTAATTTCCTCAAATATATCCATAATAGTCATGGCGGTTTCGACAGCTTTCTCAGCAACTGTAACCATGACTAAATCATCGCCGCCCAGCATGAGAATATCAAAAGGAAAATATTGATCTTCTTTGTTTGGATGAAGATGTTTTTCAATTGCCCTTAATAATGCCTGAAAAATTGCCTGATCCACAGTTTCGGAAAATTCTTTCACCTCCTCTTCTTCAGATTCCAGTTGTTCCAATTTGTCGCCCATGCTGTCGCCGTCTGCATAAATCAATCCCATATAACCGGAAGGCGAAGATAAGTCTCCTATTTGATTAAAACTTTCAGGGCGATCTTTGCCTTCGGTGTCATAATCTTTGCTTTCCATCAGTTCGGGGAGCAGTCTGTCCCATATTTCATAGCGTTCTGCAACCGGCTTAATCCGCCTGCCTGAAAGGATTGCCTCAATATTATTTTTAACTTCCAGGTCTTTCTCCCGCTTCTTTTTACAGCTCAGACAGATAACTTTTTTATCATCTCCCTGATAGCCTGCATACTCATTTCCGCAGGAATCGCATGTTCGCAGAAACGGATGGGTAACGGGCTTGAGCGATGATTTTGAAGAATCTTTTACCGTTCTCAATTTGTAGTTGAGAGTCTTGATAATTTCCTTAAAACTCAAAGAATTATCCGCTGATTGAAATGCGCCGCTGATTGAGCCGGTAACAGTTTCAGCAGAATAAAGATTTTCAACTGCCTGAATACACAGATCGGCTTCATCCGCTTCAAACATTGCGGAACCGCCGTTGGCATAAATTTTTTCCGCAGTCGGATCAATGCGTTTAATAACCCGCTCTGTTTCTTTCCGGTTCAATTCATCCAATATGCCGCTGGCACCGCGGATTTCTTTCAGATCACCTGTTGCAAAAACATATTCCTTGATTCGGTCCGTATCAAACGAAATCAGAGATCGTCTCATCCGAGAACTCCTTTGAATATCTAAAAAAGTTCCACATTGTCGCCGAGATCATCCTCCTTGTCCGGGGGAGTCCGCGGCAGAGAGAGATGACCGTCATCTTCATCCGGCACGGGACGGGCGACAATCTGTTTATGAACATTACGCTCCTGACGCATTGTGTATCTTTTGGCAAGAGTGTTCATTTCAGCGCGTTTGCTGCCGCTTTCCTGTTCCTTGCGATTATGCAGCAAAGCTTCGGCGTCTTCCAGCCGGTACAGCAGTTCTGTCAGTTCCTTTATCAGTGCCGGAAAAAAATCAAGATCCGCAATCATCTGAGAAATAGCGGTTTTCAGTGTTTCCGAATGATGAAA
>DYRK01000024.1:0-10595 GCA_020718785.1 Desulfatirhabdium butyrativorans
GTGCGTTCCCAAGCCGGGGCTTGGGAACGAGAAAAATAAAGCGTGTTTTAATAATGAACAGACAGCCTTTGCAGCGTAAAAAACTGAAATCGGAAAATGAGGCACTGCGCCGGCGTGAAGCCCTGCTTCTGGCATCGGCAGACATGGCAAGACAGCTTCTGGCCCAGTCTTCGTGGCACGAGGATATCCGCAAGATTCTGGAAAATCTCGGTCAGGCTGCGGATGTGAGCCGTATCCGCATTTTCGAGAATTATGAAGACGAAAACGGCAGACTGTGTATGCGGCAGCGATACGGATGGGATTCTCCGGCAGCGCCGGCGGACCGGTTTTCCAAGCAGTCTTTTTCCTATTCGGACGGTTTTATCCGATGGCAGGTAATTCTCGGAAACGGGGAGGCAGTTTACGGAAATATCGCTGATTTTCCCGAAAGCGAACAGAGGATTCTTCAGTCCAGGGCAATTCTGTCCCTTGCCGCGGTTCCGATTTTTGCAGGAGACCGATGGCAGGGATTCATAGGCTTCGACGACTGCGCGGATGTCCGGGAACGCTCCCCTGCGGAAATCGGAATTCTCAAGGCATCTGCGGATATTCTGGGCGCGGTGATCCGCCGTGAACAGGCAGAGGAGAAAATCCGGGAAGTTCAGGAACGGTTTTTGCGGGCATTCGAACTCAATCCCGCGCTCATGGCAATTGTCAGCCTTGAAGACGGCCGGCTTGTGGAAGTCAACACCTATTTTTTAGACGCGCTGGGCCTGGACCGGGACAATATCATGGGCAAAACCTGCATAGAAATCGGGATGTTTTCCGCGGAAGAATGCCGGAACTTCACCTCAGTGATCTGCAACGGCCGCGGCTGTCTGAGAAATACGGAGGTCCGTTTCCGCGGAAAAGACGGCAGGATGATTTACGGTCTTATGTCCGCTGAACCGATCACGGCAGGTTCTGAAAAATGTCTCCTGATCTCCGTAACCGATATCAGCGAGCGGAAACAGGCAGACGAATCTTCCCGGCGATTCGAATTCATTGCCAATGCCTCCAGAGACTTGATGACCATCATCAACCGCGACTATGTTTACGAGGCTGTCAATAAAGCTTATTGCGATTCCTACAACAAAACACGCGAGGGAATTGTAGGCAAAACTCTGGCTCGGGTCTGGGGAGACGATGTGTTCGAACAGAACATCCGCAAAAACATCGAGCAGTGCTTTGAGGGCCGTGAGGTGAGATATGAAAGCTGGTTCAATTTTCACGGAAAAGGCCTGGGCTATTATCAGGTGATCTATTCTCCATATTATGATGACAAGGGCGAAATCACCCATGTAGGCGTGGTGTCACATGATATCACCGACATGAAGCGCGCGGAAGAAGAACTTCAGAAGTCAAGAGATTTTCTCAACAACATCATTGACTCGGTTCCCGAACCGATCTTTGTCAAAGATTCGCAGCACCGATGGATTATTCTCAATGACGCTTGTTGCAAATTTTATGATATTACCAGATACAGACTGCTGGGAAAAACAGATTATGATTTTTTCCGCAAAGAAGAAGCAGATATTTTCTGGGAAAAAGATGAAGCGGTTTTCATGTCAGGCGTCGAGAGCGTAAATGAGGAAAAATACACTGACACATCCGGCAGACTGCATATTATCTCAACCAAACGCGCTTTGCTGGAACATCCCGGGACCGGTGAAAAAATTCTGGTAGGCGTGATACGCGATATCACCGAAATCAAAGAGGCGCAGGAAGTCCTGATAAATCACAGAGATCATCTGGAGCGCATGGTCAAACTCAGCACTGCCGAGCTTCAGGCAGCCAAAGAAAAAGCCGAGGCAGCGACGCGTTCCAAAAGTGAATTTCTCGCTAACATGAGTCATGAAATCCGAACTCCGATGAATGCCATCATGGGTCTGTCGGAACTGGCTCTCAGAAGTGAACTGCCTCCCCGCCAGCGCGATTATCTGAGCAAAATAAAAGTATCTGCCAAAGTGCTTCTGGGAATTATCAACGACATTCTGGATTATTCGAAAATCGAAGCCGGCAAATTGGAACTGGAGTCAGCGGATTTCAATCTGCTTGAGGTGATAAACAGTCTTTCGGATATGTTTTCAACCAAAGCTGCGGAAAAAGATATCGAGCTGATCCTGTCGGTTGCCGATGATGTACCCTGCGCGCTGGTAGGGGATTCTCTGCGGCTCGGACAGGTGCTTATCAATCTTACAAACAATGCAGTCAAATTCACAGAACACGGAGAAATCGAAGTCAAGGTTCAGAAAGAGACAGGAGTCAAAGGGAACGCGGGGAAGGTGCATCTCAGATTTTCGATCCGCGATACCGGCATCGGCATCCTGGCAGAGCATATTCCGAAACTTTTTACGGCTTTTACTCAGGCAGACGGATCAACTACCCGTCAATACGGCGGAACCGGTCTGGGTCTGACGATATGCAAATGGCTCGCCGAGATGATGGACGGCGAGATATGGGTTGAAAGCTTTCCGGGCAAAGGCAGCACTTTTTATTTCACAGCCGGATTTCTGCAGCAGCCCGGTGCAGAGAAAGTGAAACACACCGCGCCTCCGGACCTTCTGGGCATAAGAGTCATTGTGGCAGACGACAATAAGACATTCCGTGAATTTCTCTCCGACACCCTGTCTGATTTGGGCTTCAGGGTCTCTGCCGCCGAATCCGGGGAAGAGGCATTATTGCTTTTGGAAAGACATAAGAAAAAAGACCCTTACGGACTGATATTCATAGATTTGAGAATGCCCGGCACCGACGGAATCGAAACCGCCAAAGTCATCCGGGGCAACGGAATCCGGATTCCGATTATTCTTATGACCGCTTTCGGACGGGAAGAGGAACTCCGAAATAACGGGAAACTGGATATCACCGCATTTCTGAGCAAACCGTTGAAATTTTCCACATTGTATGACACGGTCATGACGGTTTTCGGGAAAAAAGATGAGGTCTGTGCAGAAGCACAGGAGACGCAGATGCAGGCAGATTTAACGGAATATCTCAGGGGGGCCCGGGTGCTTATTGTAGAAGATAATGCCATCAACCGCGAGGTTGCAACAGAGATTCTGCGAAGTGCCGGGATTGTCACAGATACGGCAAACAACGGAGAAGAAGCGGTCCGGATGATATGCGAAAGGGGTTTGGGGTCAGAGGTCAGAGGTCAGAGGTCAGGGATCAAAGATACCCCGAACCCCGAACCCCGAACCCCTCACCCCTTTTACGATGCGGTTCTGATGGACGTGCAGATGCCGGTGATGGACGGTTACGAAGCCACAAAATCTGTCCGGAGATGGGAGTCAGGGACCCGGGATCTGGGAGCTGGGAGCTGGGGTCCGGGGACCGGGGACCGGGGTCGGAGGATTCTTACCCAGAACCCCGAACCCCGAACCCAGTACCAAGTACCCAGCACCCAGCACCCAGTACCCATCATCGCCATGACTGCCCACGCCATGCAGGGGGACCGTGAAAAATGTCTCGAAGCCGGCATGGATGACTATGTGACCAAACCGATTGATGCCTCACTGCTTTTTTCTGTGCTGGAAAAGCATATTCCTCCGCCGGACCGCAGGTCAGGTCAGGGGTCGGAGGTCAGGGGTACGGGGTCAGGGGAAACCCCTCACGTCTCACCCATCACCTCTCACCTGCCCCAGGCAGGTCAGGGGTCGGAGGTCAGGGGTACGGGGTCAGGAGAAACCCCTAACCTCTCACCCCTAACCTCTCACCTCCCTCAGATTTCGCTTCTCCGGGATCGCTTGAAAGGTCAGGCAGATATTGACGCGGGACTGAAGCGGCTGCGCGGAAATGAAAGGCTTCTCATAAATCTGCTCAAAAATTTTGCAGATGATTACAAAGGAGTCACAGATCGGATAAGATGTATGCTCAATTCCGGGGACAGGGATCAGGCACGGCAGGTCATTCATACGGTCAAAGGGCTTGCCGGCAATCTTTCGGCAACAGCGCTGCATGAGGCAGTCATAGAACTGGAAACAGCCGTCAAAGAAAAATCCGGCATTATGCCTGATGATATGCTGAGTCGCACAGAACATGCGCTCGGGCAGATTACAGATGCGCTTGCAGATATTGACACTATTCCGGAAGAGCCGGAATCGCTGTTCGACCATGAAAAACAGATCAGACCGCCGGGTCCGTCCGAACTTGCCGAGGTGCTGACCGATATTGACAATCTCATGGCAAAAAACCGTGTGGAAGCTGAAACGCGTTTCAATGCCGTAAAAAAATTCATAGCAAATCCTGAAACGGATCAGGAAATCCGGGAAATTGAAAAGCATCTGGCTGTGTTTGCTTTTAAAGATGCCCAGAAAATCTTCAGGAAATTGGCGGAGAAACTCGGGGTGGAAGTGAGAAATGAAAAGTGAGAAGTGAGAAATCTTGATCTTCACTTCTCACTTCTCACTTCTCACTTTCTTCATTTCCCGAAGATGTCCGAGAGGGAAAATTTGCGCCAGTTTGCCGGGACTTCAAAGGTCGAGGCGGGCAGGGAGGTTTTTTCGACTTTTATGACTTCATCGCTCTCCGGGTAGCCGTCTTCGTCATAATCTGTTTTTTTAAGGGGCCATCCTTTGGTAAGCAGATTTGTCACCTGGGGCGATGACAGCACGACATCGTCATTGCCCTGACCGAGTCCTGCATAAAATGCAGTCAGCATTTTCCCGAAGCTTTTCACATCAAATTCTTTATCCACCCGGATGTCTTCAGCGATCCACTGTTCCTGCCGCAGCATCCCGTTGAACAGAATTTCATATTTCCTGACATTATAGCCTTTCATAACACTGGTGCGGTTGCTCTCTTTGACCTCCACCGCAGGGGGCCTGGCATTGATCTGTTTGTTTACTTCACGGTCAATGTTCTGTCTGAAGGCTTCCCGCTGTCCGGCCGGCACATCGGACAATTGCTTTTCCACCACACGGTCAGCAATTTCCATACCTTTTCGGGTCTGGGCAGCGAATTCATCCGGCGGACCGCTCCAATAACTTTTTTCTTTGGGATTTCCGAAAGAGATCAGATTGTTGTCCAGATCAAAGATAATAATCTGATCCGCGGCTGCAAACTTCATTTTATTATCCTGAATATATGTTATCTGCTTATCGCCCTCGCTGCTCTCCGTGAAAACCCAGCCCGCAGATGCGTCGGCTGCAATCAGCAAAAGCCATACAGCCGACAGAATCACCTTTTTTTTCATATTATTTTCTCCTGTTTCCTGTTTATCAGATGAACTGAAATTTCAACAATTTTTTATTTTTTACGCTCCGAACAGAAATGGTTTAACAAATAAAAGCATACGCTCCAATTCTGTCTGATTGTGTTTGAGAAGACTATGTTTCCACAATTTATTCGTGTTGTCAGAGCAATCTTTTGCAAGAATTTTTCCGATATCCTCAAAACTCTTTCCGGTATCTTTCTTCAGTTCTTCCGGTTCGGATAGCACTCCGAGAACGAATACTCTCTTTTTCAGATCATTCGGAATCTTACTCGTTACATGACTCAAGCGATCTTTATCGTTGTCGAAATCAATAAGTAAAACTATTCTTCTCTCTTTAAATTTCTGCATGTCAGGTGCATAATTATTCGTGAATTTATTCAAAACTTTTGTCCAACCGCCGGCATTCGGCATGACTTGAATTGCATTGCTATTGATATTACAAATAAAACCATTTGCAATCTGGCGATTGGCATCATCTTCAGGCAACAAGACAATGTGCGGGGCATACTTGTTGACACTCATAATTCTATATCGCCGAGAATCAAGGCATCTATAAGATCGCCTTCAACAGATATATCACTGAGCAATCTGATCAAAGTCGGCTCCATGTGGCTTTTTCGATCAACTATAAAGGTATTTTCGTTTGAAAATTTCCGGATTGCTTCAGGATTATGAGATGTCACTAAAACTTGACTGGTGCCCTGAAATGAGCGTCGCAACGATGCGACAAAATGTCCGACCTCTGACAAAGAGAGATGGTTATCAGGCTCGTCCCAGAAGCAAAAAATCGGTCCGTAGAAATTATTGGCAGCTAAGACTACTGCACAAAGGAAAAAGCATTTTTCACCGTCAGACAGGTCTTTAAAGTCAACACTCAGATTTCCATTATTCGTTTTAAACCGGACAATCATGCTTTTAGAGTCTTTGCCGATCTGTTCATTCAGAAAATCCCGAATGTCAGGCATCACTTCCCGGAGATATTTGTCAACCTGTGTGTAGGCAGCAGGATAACGGCTGAGTAATCCGGAAATCCACTCCCCTAAGTTCGAACCGTCCCGCTTAGGCTCCAAAGTTTCACCGCCGGAGTCTCCTGTCATCAAGCTTGGGATCGGGGCTAAAATGATCATGCGGGCAAGCCAAGTCTTGAAAATACGAAGGGGATCGGTCTCTGATTGCTCCTGAAATATCGGAAGGGCAACAACAGCCTCGTCCACAAGAAACTTGGCTTCGTCATTTTGTGAGCCTCTATGAAGTGTGACTCGAGCTTCTTTTCGGGAGTAAACCGGATTTCCCGAAACTGTCAGTGCTTCTTCAAAAATCCTAAGCTCTTTGAATTTTTCCGGCAACTCCAGGGCAAGGACATATTTGTATAACTTTTTGTCAAGTAATACTTCTATTTCAAAGCGGATCGGGACATCAGACCTTCCACGAGTGAAATCCTTGGACTGAACAAGGTGTCCGACTCTGTTTACACCTCGGCTGACAGCTTGAAATATCTCTAAAACATAAGAAAGAGTTGATTTGCCTGTACCGTTTTTTCCGATCAGAAGGGCAGACGGCAGTTCCTTTACGCTCAGTTCAAAGTTTTCCAGACATCTGAAATTGTTTACATACAGTCTTTGGATCATGGCAAGACGATTCCTTATTTTTTCTCAAACGGGGGATATATAACACAGACTGAAAATGACTGTCAAGCCTGAATTTGAAATTCTGTTCATTCAAAAGCCGTAATAGGGCAGGCAGAAGCGAAGCCACTCCGCGTTTTTTTCCATCAGCAGCGGCAGAATATCGCTTCCTTTTTTCAGTCCTTTGATGAAGAGATAATCGGCCAATTTCCGGATATCCGCATTGGACAGTGGAATTTTATACTGATCCGCGTGATCGGTATGCGGAAACATGAGGCAGAACCATCGCTTAGGAAGTTCTTCGATAAACAGTTTTCCCAGAAGCCATATAACATATTCTTCCATGTCAAAGGTCGGGTCTATATCGTAAATCACTCCTTCGAGCGTGAAAAAGGCTTTTCTGAAAAGCAGCAGATCCCCGGGAAAGCGGATGCCTCTGACCGTACTCTGATCTATAATCAGAAATGTTTTTCTCACCAGTCCGGAATTTTTATACTCTTTGCCGGAGACAATATTCCGGACAATATCTCTGATTTTTCCCGATGATTCTGCGGAATCTGTATGTAAAGCGGGTTTGAAACCCGCTTTACTGACAATGTTTCTGATTTTTCCCGAAGTATCTCCGGCATGAAATTCGGAGAGTTTGGCTATAGCCTCGCAGATCAGGCTTTCATTTTCCATGATAACCCCTTTTGCGAGCCTGAGCATATTGATTCTCTGAATCTTTGAGAGATGTCCTGCCTGACTCCAGTCTAAAAGAGCGATACTGACCGATTCTTCATTTTCTCCTTCATAGGCATAGATGTTGCCTGCATGGGGGTCTCCGTGAAAAAAAGTCCGTTCCTCATAAGAAAACAAGGGAGAGGAAACCACGGCTCTGAACAGATTCTGTGCAAGTATCCGCTTTTCTGCATGAGGCAATAAGGCATCCGTGATTTTGCATCCGTCCATAAACTCCATAGCGGTAAGATTTTCAGTGGAAAAAGGAAGCTCACGGGGAATTCGCGTCTGCGGATCATTGCCGTAGAAATGGAATGCCTTTCTCAGATTTGCCTGTTCTCCCGAAAGGTCTGTTTCTCTCACAAGCGCGTCTCTGATGTCTCCGAATGTCTCGATAAAAGTGAAATCTTTAAGAGAGTAGCGATGCCGGTGTGTGTCAAAGAAAACCGCCAGTTCATCCAACAGATTCAACTCCTCTGCCATATATTCTTTGATGCCGGGTCTGAGAATTTTGAAAACCCCGCTGGCAGAATTGCCGGTATCCGGATTCAGCCACGTGAATTCTATCACTGTTCCCACGCTGGCTTCTGCCAGAATCTTATCGGCGATTTTGATAGAAAAGGTATTGACTGCATCGCTGATTTCAACCGCGATTTTATCCCGGACTATGGCAATATCGCTTCCCTGAGTATCATTTTCGAGACAGATCAGCCACTTGCGGAAACAGGGAGCCACATTCCGGTTTCGCGCAATAATCTGCCCCAGTTTGTGAAGGCTGGGAATCCGCCGGGCAAAAACGATAAGTCTTTCTTCTGCGGTCACGCTGTCTTTCAGCAGCATCTGATCTCTCACTAATTCGGCAAGCCGGGAAAGCGAAAGCCCGGAAAGGAGAAATCGGATTCCGTCCGAGACAATCTGGCGGAATTCCGCATAAGCGTCCGGTATGACTTCCGCAGGTCCGGTTATACGGATCAGTTCGTCTGCCGCCTGTTCTCTGAATGTCTCTATGCCTGTCTTTTCCGCAAAAGAAAGGATTAAAGACTTTGTCTCATCAGAAGTCAGAGACGCGGCAATCTGCTTCAGGGCATTTTTCTGTTTCTCGAAATCAGCTGTCATATTTGCACAATTGTCTGAATCCTGATTAAAAGATTAAGGGATTTTCATGATTTATGTCTTGCCCGTTCAAACTTATCTGGTCAGACACAAAACGACTTGCAAAGTCGTTTTTCTGTAAAACGCCAAAACTTAAAATAGACGCAGATCGTTTTAACGGTACAGACACAAAACGGCTTGCAAAGCCGTTTTGCTGTAAAACGCCAAAACTTAAAATAGACGCAAATCGTTTCAGTCTCACTGCCTGCAAGCGAAAGCATCGCTCACAATCGCCTTTGCCTCATCCTGTATCCGCGACAGATGCGCTTTGTCCTTGAAACTCTCGGTATAAATTTTGTAAATATCTTCTGTACCCGAAGGACGTGCCGCAAACCATCCGTTTTCAGTGACAACTTTCAAACCGCCGATGGACGCGCCGTTTCCGGGAGCCTGAGTCAGTTTTGCCAGAATCTTTTCCCCTGCAAGTTCGGAAGCCTCGATCTGATCCGGAGACAGTTTTTTCAGAATTGCCTTCTGAGCCGGGGTCGCGGCTGCATCTATTCTCTCATACAGAGGGTTTCCGAATCTTTGCGTAAGACTGCGGTACAGTTCACCGGGGTCTTTCTGCGTTTTTGCCGTGATTTCCGCAGCCAGCAGATTCATGATAATGCCGTCTTTGTCTGTTGTCCAGACAGTACCGTCTTTACGCAAAAAGGCTGCGCCCGCGCTTTCCTCTCCGCCGAATCCGTAAGAACCGTCAAGCAGACCTTCCACAAACCATTTGAATCCCACCGGCACTTCGGACAGCTTTCTGCCGAGATGATTTGCCACCCGGTCAATCATACCGCTGCTGACCAATGTTTTGCCCACAGCCGCGTCTGCACGCCATCCGGGGCGGTTCTGAAAAAGATACCATATTGCCACAGACAGATAATGATTCGGATTCATCAGCCCCGCGGCACGCGTCACAATGCCGTGACGGTCGCCATCCGGGTCATTCCCGAACGCGATGTCATATCGCTCTTTCAGATCAATGAGCCTTGCCATTGCATAGCGCGAAGAGCAGTCCATACGGATTTTTCCGTCTTTGTCAAGTGTCATAAACCCGAAAGCCGGATCCGCAGCCGGATTGACCACCTCGATATTCAGCCCGTATTTTTCCGCAACAGGTTCCCAGAAAGCCACAGCCGAGCCGCCCATGGGGTCAACGCCGATCTTTATCCCAGAAGAGCGTATAACGTCCATGTCAATGACATTCACAAGGTCGTTTATATATGGAGTGATGTAATCATATTCGTGAGTAGTTTCAGCGGTCAAGGCTTTTTCATACAGCATCCGTTTCACGTCTTTGTTGCCGTTTCTCAAAATCTCATTGGCTCTGTTTTCCACCCATGCCGTAACCGCAGTATCCGCAGGACCGCCGTTAGGCGGATTATATTTGAAACCGCCGTCTTCAGGGGGATTATGGGAAGGGGTGATTACAATCCCGTCGGCAAAACCGGATGATTTTCCTCGGTTATATGTCAGTATTGCATGAGAAATGACCGGCGTCGGCGTATAACCCGCGGCTTTGTGTATCATCACGACAATGCGGTTCGCGGCTAAAACCTCCAAAGCGGTCGCGTGGCTCGGCTCTGAAAGAGCATGAGTATCCATTCCCAGAAACAGGGGACCGTCAATGCCCTGTAATACCCTGTAATCACAGATAGCCTGCGTGGTTGCAAGGATATGGTTTTCATTGAAACTCGTTTTAAAAGAAGAGCCTCGGTGTCCCGATGTGCCGAATTCCACCTTTTGGTTTTTATCCGTAATATCGGGCTTCCGGATATAATATGCGCTCACTAAACGCGGAATGTTTGTCAGCGCAGACACGGGTGCAGGTTTTCCTGCGAGTTCATGTAATGTCATGTTGCCTCCGGGTG
>DYRK01000024.1:10695-11920 GCA_020718785.1 Desulfatirhabdium butyrativorans
TTTTCCCGGAAAATCAACACTTATTTTTGTTGAATTCGACAGCGATTGATAAAAATCAGGAGGTTATTATGAGAATCGTTACACGGGCAGATTTTGACAGTATTGTCTGCGCGGTGCTGCTTTACGAAGCATTGGACATAAAGGAACCGGTGAAATGGGTGGAGCCGAATGAAATGCAGAGAGGACTCGCGGATATCCGTTCCGGCGATATTATTGCCAATCTGCCCTATCATAAAAATTGTACGATGTGGTTCGATCATCATTACACCAACCGCATTGACACCCCGTTTGAAGGCGCGTTCGAGATTGCCCCTTCGGCAGCCGGTGTCATCTTCAAATACTACAGAGATAAATTCACGCGGGATTACAGCGAATTGGTCAGGGAAACGGATAAAATAGATTCTGCGGACCTGTCCGCGGATGAAGTTAATCACCCTGAAAATTATCCCTATATTCTGCTTTCCATGACAATTTCAAGCCATAGAAAAGACGATGAGCCGTATCGCAGCCGGCTTATCGCTCTGCTCAGAAAATACGGGATTCATGAGGTGCTTGAAGATTCGGAGATCAGAAAAAGATGCGCCGAGGTCATCGAGCAGAACAAAGTTTATAAGGATATGATACTAAGGCATACGAGATCGGAATCTCATGTGGCAATTACGGATTTCCGCTCTTTGGAAGATGCTCCGACCGGCAACCGTTTTCTGGTTTACTCTCTGTTTCCCGAATCTGCGGTGAATGTCAGAATACGCTATGATATTGAGGACAAAGAAAAGGTCATTCTCGGTGTCGGGCATAGTATTTTCAACCGGAAATGCAATGTGAATGCAGGTCTTATGCTCTCGCAGTTCGAGGGCGGGGGGCATCGGGGCGCGGGTGCGTGCAAGTTTCATAAAAGCAGGGCAGAAGAGTATATTCCGAAAATTATTGCTATTCTGCTGAAAAATGAGAGCAATGAAACAACTTGATCGGTCCCGGAGGGACATCCGATAATAGCCCGGCAATTTATCGCCGGGAGGTGTT
This sequence comes from Desulfatirhabdium butyrativorans, assembly GCA_020718785.1. Lineage (GTDB taxonomy): Bacteria > Desulfobacterota > Desulfobacteria > Desulfobacterales > DYRK01 > DYRK01. The sequence continues at coordinate 11,719 of DYRK01000024.1, forward strand.
CGGCGTCCGAACCCTGATTCACCTGATTAAAGGATTGGCAGGATTTCTGTCCGCAGGGGCATGTCGGCGACATGCCTCTACACTCGGAGCGGGCTGAACACAAATCCTGTCAATCCTCTAATCCTGAAAATCCCGGTTCAGACAACTGTCCGAACCCTGATTCACCTGATTAAAGGATTGGCAGGATTTCTGTCCGCAGGGG
>DYRK01000024.1:12020-20809 GCA_020718785.1 Desulfatirhabdium butyrativorans
GTCCGAACCCTGATTCACCTGATTAAAGGATTGGCAGGATTTCTGTCCGCAGGGGCATGTCGGCGACATGCCCCTACAGTCGTATCGGGCTGAACAGCAATGCCGAAACAGATTTTTTAACCTCTGCAATAAGAATATGCCAAGAAAAAAACCCGATACCTCAGATTATCTTTGACTCTGCCCGACCATGATGATATATACAGAGCATGAAATACGAACTCATTGATCATACCGCCGATTTCGGCATCCGTGTTTTCAGCGCAGATTTGCAGACCCTGTTTGCCGATGCAGCCTGCGCCCTGTATGATGTGATTACAGAACTCGAAGTGGTTGAGGGCTTGAATGATATTGATATCTGTGTGAGCGGAGAGGACCGGCCCGATCTCATGGTAAACTGGCTTCGGGAGGTTCTGTATCTCTGGACAGGAAAGCAGGAGCTTGTAAAAACAGTAAAAATTCTTTCCCTCTCAGAATACGGTCTCAGGGCAACAGTAAAGACCGATACTTACAATCCGGAACGTCATATAATAAAAAATGAAATAAAAGCAGTGACATATCATCAGATTCAGGTGCATGAGACCGCCGAGGGCTGGGAAGCGGAAATCATTTTTGATGTGTGACCCGTACCGCGCCGAAGCTTACCGGGACAATATGAGGACTGAGAAATGAATAATTTTTTCTGGCTGCCGTCAATTAAAATCAAAGGATATCGGCCCTTTAACGACATTTTATTCCGTTTCAGACCGCTTCAGGTGATCGTTGGCGCAAACGGGTCAGGAAAGTCCAGTCTGTTTGAATTCCTGAAATTTCTGCGTGACGCATGTTATCAGGACTGTGATAAATTAGAGAATAAATGCGCTCAGAACTTCGGGCTATTTCTGGATAACCTGCTTGAAATCATCAGGCAAAAAGAAAGAGAGTGAGCAAAGATGACAGAACTGAAAAAAATCAGCGACTACAAATGGGAAGTTCCCCAAACCGGAAATATGCGGGTTCCCGGGATTATCTATGCAGATGAGACCATGCTCGGAGCCATTGAAAAAGAAGGAGCGGTAACGCAGGTATCCAATGTGGCAACGCTTCCGGGAATCATCAAAGCCTCTTTTGCCATGCCCGATGTGCATCAGGGATACGGATTTTCCATCGGCGGCGTAGCAGCATTCGACTGGGAACAGGGCATCATATCTCCCGGAGGAGTTGGCTACGATATCAATTGCTTATTATCAGGCAGCCGCATTCTGAACCGGCACGGCTACACGCTTACTATTGCCGAAATGGAAAATATCTGGCAGACGAGTTTCCTGAAATGTCAGAATGTCGAAAAAGGGGAAGATGATACAACGCCTATTGTCCGTTATCTGAAAATGCCTCCCCGAAAGCCGATTTTTCGTCTTACAACTACGGGCGGTGATGAGATATTTGCCACCGCGGATCATCCTTTCCTCACACAGGACGGTATGAGAGAATTGGATGGTTTGAAAGCCGGAGACAAAACGGCGCGCTGTCCATTTGAAGGTGTTCCGTATCAGCCGCCCTCAGATGATATTCTGCTGGATGAAAACGACATCCGGCGTATTTTGGAGGAACAGGGCAAAGGAAACAGCGGAAACGCGCTTATACAAATTTTGAACCAGTTGAAAAAATGCGATCTTTTGCCCCTGCGGATGAATGCGCCTCAACTGCCTTATCTCATCAAAGTGCTGGGATTTGTCACAGGCGACGGGACATTGTATTTTCAAAAAGGCAGCGGCAAAGGCACAACATGGTTCTACGGCGAAGCGGATGATCTCGAGCAGATACGATCCGACATTGAAATGACCGGTTTCACGCCTTCGCGTATTTACAGAAGAGAACGACATCATCAGATCACGACAACTTACGGCAAGTTCGAGTTCAAGCGGGAAGAATCCTCGTTCAAAGTATCGGAAAGCGCATTTGCCGCATTGCTTGCCGCGCTCGGCGCGCCTGTAGGAATGAAAGCCGCGCAGGATTTCCGTGTGCCGCAATGGATTTTCCGTGTTCCTCGCTGGCAGCAGCGTCTCTTTTTGTCCGCGTATTTCGGCGCAGAAATGGCCAGTCCCCGGGCTTTCAAAAAGAGAAACTGCAATTTCTATCCGCCGATACTTAGTATGAACAAGCGGGAGGGCTTTGTCGAAAGCGGAAGACAGTTTTTGGAAGATATCGGCAATCTTCTGAAAGGATTCGGAATTGAAAGCAGAAAGATCAGTCAGAGAGAGGAACAACTGAATCCTGACGGCAGCAAATCTTACCGTTTGAGATTGATTTTGAGTTCGACAACGGAAAACTTGATCGCGCTGTGGAGCCGAGTCGGATTTGAGTATAATCGCAAACGGCAGCGGACGGCAATGCTTGCCGTGGAATATCTCAAGCAGAAGCGAAATATTGTTTATAGCCGGGAGAACGCTGCTGTTCAGGCTGTCGCAATGCAATCTGCGGGCATCGGACAGGAAATTGTCAGTGAATCTTATTTCTCACTGCTCACTTCTCACTTCTCACTTTCATTTGATGAGTTCTGTGAGACATCGGCCGTCGGAAACAGCAACATGGTCTGGGCAACGATTGAATCTGCCGAGCCGGCAGATGTCTCAAAAGAAAAAGCTTTTGACGGCTATGTTTATGATTTTACGGTAGCTCATCAGGATCATAATTTCATTGCCGACGGCTTTGTCGTATCCAACTGCGGGGTCCGTCTTTCTACTACGCAATTGGAAGAAAAAGATGTCAGACCCAAGCTCGAAGAATTGGTCAATGCCCTGTATCAGAATATTCCCTGCGGCGTCGGTTCTACCGGTTCGGTGAAACTCTCTGTCAAGGAAGAGAAAAAGGTTTTGGAAAAGGGCAGTCAGTGGGCCGTACAGGAAGGTTTCGGGAAAAATTCGGATATAGAACATACCGAAGAACGAGGCTGTATGCACAATGCGGATCCGGAGCTGATCAGCGAACGGGCATTGGAGCGGGGACTAAAACAACTCGGAACGCTCGGTTCCGGGAATCACTTCCTTGAAGTCGGCGTGGTAGAAGCAGTTTATGACGAAAATACGGCAAGGGCATTCGGACTGTTCGAAGGACAGGTCACTCTGATGCTGCATTCCGGTTCCCGGGGACTCGGATATCAGATTTGCGATGATTTTCTGGCAACGATGATCAAGCACGTGAAAAGTCTGCCGATTGAATTGCCGGACCGCCAGTTGGCCTGCGCCATGATACAGTCTCAGGAAGGTATGAGATATTACAATGCTATGGCTTGCGGCGCCAATTATGCATGGGCAAACCGGCAGATTCTTATGCACAAATCCGAACAGGTTTTTCTTAAAGCATTGGGTATGGGACCCAGAGATTTGGGCATGAATCTGCTGTATGATGTCTGTCACAATATTGCCAAAAAAGAAGAACATCTCGTCGGCGGAAAAAAACGTATGGTCTGTGTGCATAGAAAAGGCGCGACCCGCTCTTTTCCAGCAGGACACGAAAGCCTCTCCGAGTGCTTCCGCGATGTGGGACAGCCCATCATTATTCCGGGAGACATGGGGACTGCCTCATATATACTGGTAGGCACAGAAAAAGCTATGGAAGAGACTTTCGGCTCTACTTGTCACGGCGCAGGCCGTCTTCTGAGCCGTACAGCCGCCAAGAAAGCCAGCAAAGGCAGAGCTATTTATCGTGAACTCGAAGACAAAGGCATTTTGGTCAGATGGACCGGAAGAAGCACTCTGGCAGAAGAACTGCCCGAAGCTTATAAGAATGTCTCTCAGGTGGTCGCTGTGGTTCACGGCGCGGGGATTTCAAAAAAAGTGGCAAAACTGAAACCTGTCGCTGTTGTGAAGGGCTGAAGTTACTGCAGCATGCGAAAAAGAAAAAATAAAATCCTGAAGGGGATTTTATTTTTTCATTTCCGCACTCCTCCGTCCCCGCTGAAGAGACAGGAATTTGACTACAGAATTGTGATTAAACAGATAAAGGAGTAAAACAATGGGCGAAAAAATAAACGATACTTTGCGTATTATTGCCTCGGTGATTATCCCGCCGGTGGGCGTATTCTTTCAGGTGGGGTTCAGTTTTCACTTCTGGCTGAATATTCTGCTTACGATTTTGGGCTATATTCCGGGATTGATTCATGCGGTATGGGTTATTCTCCGATTTGACAATTCGAAAAAATGAGATTTCCGCAGGTGTCAGATCGAAAATTCCGTAGTTTGCGGACTGTCCCCGGAGACACAATCATGGAGTTTTTTTTGTAAAGGATGAAAGAGGATATTTTAAAGAGTCAAAATTCCAGGGACCGGTCTCTGTCGGCGATTTCAGAGAATTCTGAAGCTGTCTGAGGAAAAGTTTTCTCGGTATTTCCCTTGCCCCGAAACGGAGCAGATGATCGGTTCTCACCTGACAATCTATGAGATCGAAAGAACGGTCTTTAAGATATTCGGCAAAGAGCGCAAACGCTGCCTTTGATGCGTTGCTTACACGTGCGAACATGGATTCTCCGAAAAAACATTTTCCCAGAGACACTCCGTACAAACCGCCTGCAAGCTGCCCTTCATACCAAGCCTCCACGGAATGGGCAAAACCGGCTTTATGGAGATTGCAGTATGCCTCGATCATCTCCTCGACAATCCATGTTCCTTCCCCGTTTTGTACCCGAAGTTCGGCACAGGCGGTAATCACCTCGGAGAATGCCCAGTCTGTCGTGATACGGAATATCCCTTTTTTCAGGACTTTTTTCAGGCTTTTTGAAACCTGAATTTCATGAGGATACAGCACCAGTCTCGGATCGGGAGACCACCAGATAATCGGCTGTCCCTCTGAAAACCAGGGGAAAATACCCATGCGGTAGGCTATAAGCAGACGTTCCACGCTCAGATCTCCGCCTACAGCCAGAACGCCGTCCTGCCGTGCCAGATGAGGCGGGGGAAATTCTTTTTTGTCAGATAAAAGAAAAACAGGCATAGCGATTATCGTTTCTCACCTCTGATATTTTACGAATTCGGATTTGACAGCTTTGTCAAATCCATTCTGCTTAAACAGATAAAAAAACGGCTTGCAAAGCCGTTTTACTGAAACCGGCATGTTTGTCCGGCATGTGCAGCTTTGTCAAATCCGATTTTATAACAGCATGATATTCCGGAAGTCAATATCGGACCAGCTTTTTTTTTCTTGTCAGCAGAAATTTTACAAACTATAATCAGAAAACTTACAAACTGAAAATAGAGAACTTACAGGGGGACTGTTTATGTTAAAAAAGAAAGTGTATGCCTTTGCCGTGCTGTTTGTCTGCCGGATATTGGGAGCCGCAGACCCGGCGGACGCGTCCAAAGTGCTGGTTGTAATGAGTGACGATGTCTCTTCTCTGTGGGAGAAGGAAATCAGAACCGGGATAGAGTCCGTGCTGACAAGTCCGCATGATATCCGATATGTTTATATGGAAACGAACAATAATCCACAAGGTGGAGCGCAGAAGGCAAAAGAAGTCTTTTCGCTGTATCAGGAATTTGCGCCGGACGGTGTTATCAGTGTTGATGATAATTCTCAGGCTTTGTTTGTGGTTCCATATCTCAGGGATAAGGTCAGAACACCGGTTATATTCTGCGGAGTGGATGCGGAACTCGAGACCTACCGGTATCCTGCTTTGAATGTTTCCGGCGTATTGGAACGTCCCCAGAATGCCATCGAGTCTGTGATTTTTGCCCGTGAGATGGTTCCTGCAATCAGATCTTTCGGATATATTGCCAATGACAGCCCGGAAGCAAAAGAGATATTGAAATATCTCCAGAGCAAAGCCGCTGCCTGTCCGGTAAATTTTGTTGATTTCAAGTTTCCGAGAACATTCTGGGAAGCAGTACTAATGACCGAAGAACTCAAAGAACGATGCGATCTTTTATTTATCCCAATGATGCAGAACATGCCCGACAAATACGGCAACGCTGTTTCTGAAAAAGAAGCGGTTGCGGTACTTACAGAAATCTTCGGAAAACCGGCAGCGGCAAGCACCGAATCCTATGTCAGATACGGCGCATTGTGTGCAGTGGTACGGACCGGCCGGGAACAGGGAAAAATCGCCGGAGAAATGCTTATGAAAGCCATGGGCGGAACAACGGTGACCGAAATTCCGATCACAATGAGCCGGCAGGGAAAAAGGATTGTCAACTCGGATGTCATGGCATTGCTGGGAATAAAACCCGCTCCTGCCTCGGTAGCCGGGGCTGAATGGGTAAGGACAGAAAAATAAGAGACATGTCTTTTGTAGGGACACGCCGCCGGCATGTCCCTACTTTGCGAACGGAGTTTTCAATCATTTCTCGTTACGAAGCCCCTGCTTCGTAACGGGAAATCACAGCACGCCTTTGGGCATGGGTCCGATTTTTTCCCCGCCGAGAATATAACCTCCGTCAAGTCGCAGCACACTTCCTGTCATAAACTCGGCATCTTTGAGTATAAAGAGGACAGCCTTTGTCACATCCTCGATTCTGCCGGTACGTTTCAGCAGAGTGTGATCCGCGACAGCCTGTTTCTGCTCTTCGGTCAGCAGTCCCCAGCCCCTTGTATGCTCGCCATGCCGTGTTTCGAAAATTCCGAGCATGATTTCATTGACCCGGACTTCGGGCGCGGCAATTCTTGCCCATGTCTCTGTCAGAAGAGATATTCCACGGTTTGCCGCGGAGTATCCCTCATTGAAAATAAGACTCGCGGGACCTGACCGTCCCACAATTCCCGCAACGGATGAAAAATTGATGACTGCACCGTTTCCCGATGCTTTAAGATGCGGGAGCGCTGCCTCAAACACCCATCGCTTTGCCCGTAGCGTGACTGCCATTTCAAGGTCCCACTGATCCTGTGTGTACGGACCGTGAACCGCGGGCCATCCCCCGCGCTCGATATTGTTTATCAGAATATCAATACATCCGAAACGGCTGACTACCTTTTCGACAAGCCCATGAATTTTATCTGTTTCCAGCAGATTTGTCTCTATGATGAGATGATCCGCTCCGGACTCGGCAAAGTCCTGCTTCATTTCAGGAAGGCTTTCCTCCCAGTCGAAATAATTCAGACCGAGCTTTACTCCTTCCTTTGCGAGGGCAAGTCCGATGCCTTTTCCGATACCTTTTATTGCGCCCAGCACCAACGCGACTTTATTTTTCAGTTCCAATTTTCACCTGTCAACCCTTGAAAATCGTCTGTTTTATCCATTCGACACCGAGTTTCAGAAGCGCGGTATCATCTGTTTTTGCCGCCTCCGATATTTCAGGGTCTGCATGAAAATCAGTCAATATCCCTTTTTCAAAAACCTGCGTCCTGAACGCGTCAAGATCATAAAGCGAGATATGAAAAAAATGCCTTGACTTAATATCCAAAGGTCCCGGATGTTTCTGATTTTTCAGGGCAATAATTTCCATAAGCCGGTCATTCATCTCATTGTAGGGACCAAGCCCCTGATCCTTGATCCATGCTGTTGCTGTCCATGTACGATCCTGTCCGAATCCGAGACAGTGTTCCTCTTTCAGAAGCACAAAGTGCTCGGTAATCCTGCCGGTTTCACGGGACCGTGAAATCATTCGCATCAGCGGATACATACGGCATGAAGACGGGCGGTCTTCGTAAACACTGCATCCTTCAGACGTGACAAAGGGACATTTCAGGTCGGGCCCTGTTTTGAATGTGACTACCGGAAGTCCCGATTCGGGCCCCGTGTGCTGACGGGTATAGCGTTCCAGAAACAGCGCAGATGAGATATTCAGCCGGTTTTTGAGCCGCAGAATATCATAAGGAGTCAGAAACTGGTTCAGGTCCCTGCAGCATTCATTGAAACAGGGAATATGCGTTGTGCATGAAAAATCGAAGGTATCTTCTGATGAAAGTAGAATCATTCCGTTTTCTGTCATTGCTTATATCCTATTGTTTTGATATAATATAATCTAAAAAAGTTATGTTTATTCTCCGATTGTCCGCGACTTCGATCATCGCGCCCGCGCCGCTTTTATCTTGGCGGATGTTTTCTTGCCTCGTAAAGGATCCGCCGCAGATTGACCAGACCTTCACGGTTTAAATGCAATGTATTGACAGTTGCCCGTCCTGTCGGAGTTATTCCTATAATCAGTGTGCAGTCCTCATTCCAGACAAAATGAGCGTTCCAGTTCTGCTGTCTCGGATGATAAAGAGAGACCATCTGACGGCTGACAGGATCATATCCTTCGGTTTTATTGTATTTGTGATTATTGCACCCCTGACACGACAGTGCCAGATTTCCTGATTCAGAATTACCGCCTTTGTCAACAGGAATAATATGTTCAATTGAAAATGACTGCATTGAAAAACGTAACTGACTCAGGCAATATTCGCAACAATTTTCTGCGCGCTCCGCAATAATACGCCTCTGGATGATAGTTATCCGACTTTTAAGCATGTAGAGGCGGCGGTTTAATTCCTAATTCATCCATCAGAAGCATGAGGGGCGTATTCCGAATTCGGGCTAATTCTGTCAGATATTCAAGACGCTTTGCATCCGAAAGTTCAATCTGATCAGTTAATTGCAACAGTTGACTGTATTCTCCGTCTGTCAATGTTCTTTCATTCCGTTTGGCAATCAGTTCATCGTATCTGCGCTGAACAGCATCGGAAATTCCCTCATTGATCTTCGTCAGCAGTTCGGACTCGATATCGGAAAGTCGGTATTCTTCATACAGAGGATGTACAGAAATCACCTCTGCAAACAGTTTTTCCAACTCGGTCCGGGATAACTGCCCCACAGCATTTACAAGCTGATCGAATGACAGATC
>DYRK01000024.1:20909-22379 GCA_020718785.1 Desulfatirhabdium butyrativorans
CTCACGCAAAGGTCAGAGCATTTTCAAGGTCTGCAATAATATCATCAGGATGTTCAAGCCCCACGGAAAGCCGGATCAGCCCATCGCTGATACCTGCTTTTTTCCTCTCCTCCGGGCTGTACGCGGCATGAGTCATTGATGCGGGATGCTGAATCAGGCTTTCGCAGTCTCCGAGACTCACAGCCAGAATGCAGAGTTCCACATGATTCATCACTTTTTTTCCGGCATCGGTCCCGCCTTTGACTTCAAAGGCAATCATCCCGCCGAATTTCTTCATCTGTTTCTTGGCAATTGCATATCCCGCATGAGAGGGAAGTCCCGGATAAAATACCTTTGCCACCTTGGGATGTGCTTCTAACCATTGAGCGATTGTCAATGCGCTGTCACTGTGTTTTTCCATCCTTACGGCAAGAGTTTTGACTCCTCTTAACACTAACCATGCGTTAAAAGGACTCATGATCGGACCGTAATGCCTCACATACTCTTCTTTTATATGAGACATCATTTTTTTACTGCCTGCAATGACTCCGCCGATAATATCTCCGTGACCTCCGAGATATTTTGTGGCAGAATGAAGCACAATATCCGCACCTATACTTATCGGATTTTGCAGATAAGGGGAGGCAAAAGTATTGTCAACAACCAAAGGGAGATGATGCTTTTTCGCTACAGATGCCCAGAGTGCGATATCAATCACATCGAGCGTAGGATTTGCCGGCGTCTCTGCATAAAGAAAGCGAGTCTTTCCGTCAATCGCCGCCTCGATCTGCTGCGCCGAAGCATAATCTCCCGGAGAGATAAAGCGGGCTTCGATATGCAGGTCTTTCAGATGCTTGCTGAAAAGCACAAATGTTCCGCCGTAAACCGTGCTGCATGAGATAAAGTTATCTCCGGGTTTCAGCAGGGCAAGAGATACCGACGCGACCGCTGACATGCCGGATGATGTGGCAATGGCATCTTCTGCGCCTTCGATCTTGGCTATCTTTTCCTGAAGCAGATCCACCGTGGGATTGGCAACTCTTGTGTAGGCATATCCCTCGGTTGTGCCTGCGAATATCTCTGCTCCGTGTTCTGCATTTTTAAACTTGAATGTTGATGTCAGATGAAGAGGCGGCACCAAATCCATGGATGTTGAATACGTGGTATGAATGCCGTGAACGATATCCGTGTCTTTTGAGAATTTTTTCATAAGATATTCCTTTTCAGATTTCCCCTGATTGTTCCATTTCTTCGACAATTTCAACGGTCTTGACGCTGACGGCGCAGACTCGACTCCGTTCTTCTACTTCTCTCTCGCTCTCCTGCGCTCTGTCTCTGTCAAAAATAGAGGTATCTATATCAAAAGGGTCTGACTCGACTTGTTTAAGAAATTCTTCTAAAGCCAAAACAAAGGCTATCGGTTTACTCATCTTAGTATCCGGAGTGCAAAAATAGAGCGAAGCGCTTTTTTGCAACGTAAAATCCGGCAGG
>DYRK01001098.1 GCA_020718785.1 Desulfatirhabdium butyrativorans
GGCTGGTTCGGACATTGCGGATATGTTGTTTAATAAATGGGGAAATGCTATAACTCACCTTACGCAGTAATTTTCAAAGGCTGTAATTTTTGCAGTTCTGCGAAAGCGGTATGCAAAGCACTGATATAAATTTTCGCCCTGAGTGCGAAATGATTCAACCTGCTTGAAAATTTAAGCATTTCAAGCCTGACATAGCCACAGAGAGAAGCAAAAAAATGATTGGTCTGCGTGTTTACAATCTTTGTCGGCGATTTTTCCGAAGAAGCATTCTGTTTAAGCGACTTGTGGTAACATTCCACGTTCCATCGTTTGCGATAGAGAGTGGTAATCTGCTCATATGTCAGTGCGGTATCCCCGGTTACAAGGTACAGAATTCCCGTACTCCCGTCTTTGTCTGCAAAGACCTGTTTCACCATAAGCAAAGGAAAGTCAACGCCTTCAGGAAAAACCCTGATCGGAGTTTCTGTCCTGAAATCCGCAGCATCCGCTCTTACATACCTGCCATTACGCCTGTCATCATAACTCAGTGCGATTTTACGGTTTGTTTTCACAGGCATCACAAAATCTTTCTTCACGTCATGTCTGATAAACATCATGTTTTCGGCAGACGCAAACCATACATCTGTAAGGACATAACCGGATTTTATCTGATTCTGTACCGACTGTCTTATCATCTCCCGGCAATACTGATTTTTCGGAACGGGGCAGCGCCGTTTCTCCTCTCCGCTTTTCGGATCGGTGTAATACTCTGTTTCTGCTACAATCTGAAAACCGACAGGCAGAGTAACATTCTGACTATGATACAACGCTGTCATAAAGTTGATCCCCTTGACGCTTCGCCCCTGACAATGGTCATGATGCCGGCAGATTATGTCATTCTCATCTGTCGAAGGTTTTTCCGATATGCTGTCATCAATAATCAGAACACCGTCCGGGCTTTCGTGCTGACATATCAGCGGTTTAACCATACGCCACAGATCAGCCGATGTCTTCCGTTTTTCGGAAAGCTTACGCGTGATCCTGTCATGGCTTATCCTGCCCTCAACTACGGCTGAAAGCCCTGTAGCCGTGGTCTGTCCGAAAGAACTGAGAAGATAGTCTGTATATAAATCATATATATTATCATTCATATCGCCCCCTTTTCGCTTGTTTTTCTGACAGAATCATATTAAACTGTTACTAAATTTTTTTCAACTGCGTAAGGTGAGTTATATCAGATAAAACTTTAAAGTCAGTAAAGAACCGCTACCAAATTTCCGATT
>DYRK01001099.1 GCA_020718785.1 Desulfatirhabdium butyrativorans
TCACACCGGCAATCTTTTTATTGTAAAACTGATTGATGCTTTTAAGCGGTCTGCCGTTTATCAGCAGAAGATCGCCTTCGGTCGTGGCAACAGCCGCAAGATTGTTCAGCCCCAAATCAATCCCGGCAACTTCCCCGGTCGGGTCAACCTGCTTATAAATCGTATCATCTTCATAGACAAAACAGGCATTGAACTGTCTGAATTTAGGAATGATTTCCACCTGAACAATCTTTTTTCCGGTCAGACAGCCCGGAATTTTTACCGACAAAACTTTGTCAAGAACCGCTCTGCCGTCTTTAATCTGAAATCTCTGACAGTCAAAAATCAGGCTGTGAAACTTTTCTTTTATGTATTTCGGCGGTCTCGGCCTCATGTTCGCCGGCGGGTTCTTTACAAGTTTGAAAAAAGATCTGTAATTCTTATCCAGTCGTCTCAGAATCTGCTGGCTGACTCCGGCTTTCATCTTCCGATAATTGATCTCACCTTCAAGATTCAGAGTCACTTTCATCAGTCTGTCAGTTTCTCCGTAAGACAGATATTTCCCTGTATTCCGAAATTCCTGTCTGACTGCATACAACGCCTGATTATACAGGTTTTCAGAGGCGTGGCAGAGTGCCTTCAGATGTTCAAACTGTTTCTTTGTCAGTCCCCTGATTTTCATTTTCACAGTCTTTTTCATTCAGAACCGCCTTTAATTTCCGTCTCGAATAATGCCTCATTGAAAAGCAGTGAATCAGAGTTATGATTTCTTCAAAAATTTCTTCCGAGTCAAGTTTCTCATTCCCGGCCTCGTTTATAACTTCAATCCTGCATCCGAACTTTTCAAACAGATGCCTGAAAAATCCGAACCCCGCCCGGCTCAGACGATCTTTGCAAGTGATAAAAACTGTCTGAATTTTATAATCCAAGACCAAATCCAGCAAATCAGAAAAAGATTTCCTCTTATCAAAATTTATTCCGCCTGCGACATCCTGAAAAACTCTGTCAATCTTATGTCCGGAAGCCGCACAGAAGCTTTCGAGACGTGCAACCTGATTTTCAAGATCGGGTTTTTGTTTCTGCGTAGAAACACGCGCATAAATGACTTTAAGATTCTCCCTTTTCTTCCCTGCATATTTCAGAACATCTTCCTCATTATATTCATACCGGCCGCTCGGAGTCTCGGCAGTTCTGATTCTGCCCTGCCTGACAAGCCTTGACAGGGTTTCTCTTCTGACGTTTATCAATTTTAAGACTTCTTTTGCTTTCATACTTTTAATA
>DYRK01000382.1 GCA_020718785.1 Desulfatirhabdium butyrativorans
CGCCCTGGATTCTGGTGATGCTGGCTTATCTGATCCTGATTACTTATGTGCCGATTATCTCTCTGTGGCTGCCCAATTTGCTGTTTAAATGATGAAACTGTCTGAATCAGGATTTTCAGGATTAAAGGATTAGCAGGATTGGAAAATCATGCAAATCCTTTCATCGTCTGAATCATGGTTTAAAAAAGGAGAACACGCATGTTGCTTCCTAAAATTGAAATTAAAAAGATACTGTACGCCACCGATCTGTCGGAAAGTGCGCGGCAGGCTCTTGCATATTCGGTCAGCCTTGCCAATTTCTACAATGCCGGAATTACGATTGTTCACGCCTTGGAGGAATCTCCGGGCATGGATGCCGCAATCAAGTATCACGTGGGACCTGAACGATGGGCTGAGATAAAAAAAGAGAATGAACATAATGCCAGAGGCGCGATTATGAGGAAACAGCATGAAGACAGTCCTGCCATGAAAGCGGCTTTGAAAGATTTTTATAAAGATGTCTCGGAAAAATTTGAAAATCAGTCTTTCAGATTGGATGAAGTGGTAGTGAAACGCGGAAATCCCGTGGATATTATCATCGAAGCCGCGGAAAAGAAGAATTGCGATCTGATCGTCATGGGAACGCACGGTCATGGCGGGCTGGCTCAGATGATGCTCGGAAGCACCGCGCAGAAAGTGTTGAAACAGGCAAAGGTTCCGGTACTTGTGGTCCGGCTTCCGGAATAGCGGAGAATTGTTACGCAGTTGAATTTCAACTGCGTAACTCCTGATACTATTATGCCGGACGGGAACTGCAACCCCGTCCGACAGAGTAACTTATAACTGATGTTACGCAGCCGGACGCAGATTCAGGGTTGCAATCCGCCCCGCTGTCATTCCTGCGGAAGCAGGAATGACAGGGTGCGTAACATGAGTTATAACTGGCCATCCTGCATCATTTCGCCAGATAGTCAAGCACATTTTCTTAACACGTTACTCCGTATCATAAAAAAGACGTTTGAGTATCCATAGCACTACGGATTGACAAAAATAATTTACATGGTATAATATAATAATAAATTTCAGCTTTGTATCAACTTCTCTTGCCGGAATTGTCTGAATCGGGATTTGAACCGCTGATTATGCTGATTACAGTCATCGAAATCAGAGAAAATCATGAAAAGAATCATAAGCGATGCCGGCTAACCAAGCTGAAAACAGACTGACGCCATTGCCTATTGACAAATGAAGCAGAATCGGTTATTATTTTTACCGCTTGCAGCAATTATCGGGAATATTTTTTACCGAAACGGATACATGCCATGCAGGACATTATCAAATCAATCATACTTGATTTTCAGGAAATTCAGTTATATACCGGAATTACCCGGAGGCTGGAGTTTCAGTCTCTCGCGGGAAAAGCAACGATATGTATCGGTGTGCGGCGCTGCGGGAAATCCACCCTGCTGTTTCAGGTCATGGACCGGCTTCTGACCGACGGTATCCCCAGAGAAAATATCCTGTATCTGAATTTCTTCGATGATCGTCTCCACCATCTGAAACGGGAGGGCATCGGTCAGATCGCGGAAGCGTATTATTCGATATGGCCGGAAAAGAAAAACACAGAAACCGTTTACTGTTTTTTTGATGAAATACAGGAGATTGTCAATTGGGAACCCTTTATTGACCGCCTGATGCGGACCGAAAAGTGCGGGGTGTATCTGACCGGGTCTTCCGCCCGGATGCTGTCAAAGGAAATAGCCACACAGATGCGGGGCAGAGCATTATCATGGGAATTGTTCCCCTTTTCATTCAGGGAATTTCTGGATTACAAAAAAATTGACGGCACCGAGCCGTTCACCACCGGAAAAATGCTGACCATCCGGAAGGCATTCGACGAATACCGGAAAACCGGCGGATTTCCCGAAGCCCTGGGCATTGACCGCCATCTTCGGGTCAGACTCCATCAGGAATATTTTCAGGCTGTTATGTTTCGTGATCTGGTCGGACGGCATGACATATCCCATCCCAAAGCCGTAAAAGACCTGGCTCATTGGCTGACGGATAACACCGCCTCTCTTTATTCCGTCAACAGCCTGACCGGTTATCTGAAATCTCTGGGACATAAAGCTCCGAAATCGGCTGTGTCTGATTACCTTGACTGGTTTGAAGATGCATATTTCTTTTTTACCGTCAGGCTCTTCGATCCGTCGCTTGCGCGCAGTCAGGCAAATCCGAAAAAAATATACTGTATTGACCATGCGCTGGTTACTTCCGTATCATCGGGCATTCTGATCAATTCAGGACATCTGCTGGAAAATCTTGTATTTATTGCTCTCAGGCGGGTATCTCCGGATATTTTTTACTACAGGACAAAAAGCGGGAAGGAAGTGGATTTTATTTTCTGTCCGCATGATCGTTCTTCAGGGTATCCGCGGCAGTTGATCCAAGTCTGCGAATCGCTGGCTGATCCGAAAACCCGCAAACGGGAAATCCCGGCATTGACGGAAGCCATGAACGAGCTGAAACTGACATCGGGAATCATCGTAACGGGAAACGGAGAAGAAGTCATTGATGTCAGCGGGAAAAAAATAAACGTCATGCCGGCATGGCGGTTTCTGCTCAGGATGGACGTTTCGCAGTAGGCCTGTCCGCGATCCCGGCAATTCGCTGTTTCTGAAAATTCCGGTTCAGGGATTGGGTTTATCTCAGCCCCAAGCCGGGGCTTCGCTGCCATTAAATTAAGCATGGAAAAGGTTCAGCCGGAGTGTCAAAATGCCGATTTTATAAGACAGGTCTGACACGGTGCCGAACCCGTCTTATAAAATAGGCATTTCAGCACTCCTCCTCCTTATATATCACCGTAAAAAAATTCTCTGCCTCAGTCTGTTGACTTTTTCAGATACATTCCCTATTCTGAGATAAACGTCTTTCAGCGAGGAGAATAATATGCTTTCTGTTCAAGGATTTTATGACGGCAGACAGATACACCTGCCGTCCGATATAAAAATAATGCCGAACATCCGGCTTATCATCACTTTTCCGGATGATGAACCGGAAATATGCCCTGACAGCCATGTTCAATGCGAGACCGAATTGACCGAAAAAAAAGGGATACTGGTTGTAAAAGGCGAATCTTCCGTTCATCCGGAAAACCTCATACGCTGTGAACGCGATTGCCGTTTACGGGAACTTCTTGACAGAGCCGGCAAATGAAAACCTTGTTTGATACTTCTGTTCTGGTAGCAGCCATGATCGAATCCCATCCGGCTCATCCGAGGGCTTTGTCATGGCTGCAACAGGCAAGATACTCACGATCAATGCAAAAAATTTCTGTAGAATTTATCCGGAGCTTTCAGATAAAATTACTTCTGTTTGAGCTTGTTTTATCCTCTGCGTTTCATTTCAATTCTCCTTCAGTTATGCAGGGATTGCTTATATGTGATGGATTTCGGATTTATATGCAATCCCTGTCGGTTACAAGTGCGTTCCCAAGCCGGGGCTTGGGAACGAGAAACGAGAAAATAAATCACTTGGCCAGACTGTGAAGCACAAACACCGCCTCCGGGGTCCCGATCTGCTTATCCCCGTCCGCATCCGCTCCGAGATTCACGGGGTCCGAATACCCTGCCTGAATTTTCAGGCTCAGAACCGCATCGGCAAGTGTCACGTCTTTGTCGCCGTCAACATCTCCTTTTACATTGCTGATGCTCATGATGTCCTGCCGGAGAAGATTTCCGGCAGTGTCATAGACATACTGAACAGCCGTTTCTCCGCCGTAATCGGCTTTGATCAGCCGGCCCGCGTCGTCATAAGTGTAAGTTATAATTGTTGTATCGGCGTGAGAGAAAACGCTCAGAGAAATTGCCGATGCAACGATAGCCGCAAGAACTTGTACGTTCAGAGAAGTTTTCATTTCGAATCTCCTTTTATCCGGTGAAATTCAGTCGCCGAGAATCCAACTCACAACAGAGCCGACACCCATATATGCCTCGTGGGTGACATTACTCTCGACAACGGTGTTCACTACACTGCCGACGGCACGTACAACCGGCTGCGTGTAACGATTCTGGTCCAATGCTTCCACGACCTGATATGAAGTCTGTTCCCTCATAGTCTCGACAAACTCCTCATGACTCATGCCTATCCATCCACCGATCTCATATGCCGAAGAGAATCCCTCAAGCGCAGTTGCGGCAGGTCCCGCGAGCTTTCCAAGACTTGCAAGTTTTTTCGCCACTTTCATCGCCATTTTTTTCCCATACTTTTTTTCGATTTTCTCCAAGGCCTCTTTTTTCAATTTTTCTAAGGCTTTTTCCTTCACATCTTCCTCGATTTTCTCCTGAGCCTTATCCGCAGCAAGTTCAAGAAGCGTATCTCCGAGCCCCGGAGATTTATCTTTTTTCGGACTTGTCTCCCTTGTACCGTAGAGTTTCTCACCGAAAACATCTCCTATCGGAGTATCATCTTTAACCGGCGCAGAAAGAGGATAGCCCGACATGCCGGTCGGGTCTATCCATCCTGCGGGATTGTTCTGTGCATAAAGATAGGGATTGAGTTCTTTGAAATCCCTGACGCGCGGCCAAAATTGATCTCTTGACAGAAAACGCAATGTGCCCGGGTCGTAATATCTCGCCCTCATCTGATAAAGATTTCCTTCCTGACGGATGCCGAACCGCCCGACAAAAGTGAACGGCTGAGGATTTGCTCCTTCATGCCCGAGCATTTTTCCGTAAGGATCATAGGCGTACTTGTCCGTGATCGCGCCTGCGGAATCTGTCAATGCCAGCGTGGAGCCGGTCCGGTCAAAGTGATAGAAATACACCTTGTTCCCGTTTGCCGCGTCAATCATGTAAAGCAACTGACCGCCGGGCGTCCAGACGTAGTAACGCAAAAATCCGCCGGATTCGTTTTTCTCCGCCATGATCGGATTCATGTCAACGGCGTAGTTGTAGAAATACCGGACATCATCGCGTGTCAGCAGATCGCCCAAGCCGTTATAGCTCAGATTCACATCGCCGATTCCGGTCAGGCAAGATGCGCCGTCCCACGTCAGATTCATGGCAGGAGAAGCGGTCATTCTGCCCTCGGCATCATAGACATAACCGGACGTGCTGATCTGCGAAGCCGCATCGTAAGCAAACTCTTGGAAATTTCTGCTGATCGCATCGTGGGGAAGGAGCGGAGCGGTCATATCCGCCTGAGTCACCTGTCCTGCCTCATCCAGCGTGTATTTCACATCAACAAAATTTCCATCCCGAATACGGATCAGCCGTGCGGCTTTGTCGTAATCGAATACGCTGTTTACGCTGTTCGGGCGGGTGATTCCCGTGAGTCTGAGATCCGCATCATAAGCAAAAGTCACGGTGGTATTCGTAAGACTGTCCGCAACGCTTTTCAGCAGTCCGGTTGAGGCATCGTAGCCGTAAGTCACCGTGAATGCGCCGTTGTTGTAAGTGACAGTTTTCAATCTTCCGCCGTCATCATAAACTGCGCCGAAAGAAAGGCCGCTGTCCGATGTGCCGGTTATTCTTCCTTCGGCATCCCGTGTGAAAGCAATACTATTTGCCGAAATCAGACGCTCGAGCGGATCATAAGCAAATTGCAGATCCGGATTTGCAGAGTATGAAATTCGGGTGATATTGCCCGCATTGTCATAAGTAATACTCTGCGTCGCATTTCCCGGATAAAGGATCCGTGAAATCCGCCCCTGCGTATCGTATTCGTACTGATACTGATTGGACAAAGGATCGGTTTCGGACAAAACCCGCCCCATTTTCGAATATCCGAAATTCCAATCCCTGCCGTTCAAATCGGTGATCTTTGTTACCGATCCGATATCGTTTCGGGTGTAGAAGGTGTTTGAAAATTAGTACAACTAAATAAATTTTTGTTTACAGT
>DYRK01001100.1 GCA_020718785.1 Desulfatirhabdium butyrativorans
AAAATCGGAGTTCGTCAACAAGATGCGGCAAGGCTGTGTTTGCCTTACATCTTTGATATTAAGACTGTAAAACAAGACGGAAAAGAAATCCAACTGCCTGACAATATTGTTTTTGATAAAACAGAGGGGAAATTCTCGTGGACCCCGGCTTCGGAACAGGCAGGCGATTATGAATTTATTTTTCTTCTTAAAGGTTCATGCGGATATGAACAGGTTGAAATTACAGCATATATTGTTGTAAAAGGAACTTCCCGCAAACAGATTGCAGATGTTTCGGCTTCACCGGCTTTCATTAATCCGGCTGCCGGAGAAAAAACAACGATAAGTTACACCTTGGATAAGCCTGCTGCTGTTACCATCGAATTGTATAAAGCATCGGTTGCCATCAGCGGATGGGGTGACGGAATCTTCCGCCGAGAATTGGAGATGACTCTGTTGAACAATCAGTCAAGACCCGCAGGACAAAACAGCGAAATATGGAACGGCAAAGGAGCGGACGGCAAAACCCTTGAACCTTCAGCCTATGTGTATGTAATCAAAGCGGTAAGCAGTGATAAAACCTACACCTATGATCCCGAATATGTCAGCGGGCTTGTGGATATTTCCAACTTCACTGTTTCTCCTTTGAATTTCAATCCTTATGCCAATCAGTCTCTTGAATTGAAATACAGTCTGCTTCAGCCTGCATGGGTGACCATCGGCGGTAACGGAATGCCCGGGTTTGCTGTTGCAGGCAAGCCGAAAGATAAGGGCGAAAACATTGATAAATGGGACGGAAGAGCGGAAATCTGGGATGACAGCGGCGATACAGGGAAAAGGTTGTTACGGGAACATTGAACCTTGCGGCAAAAGCCGAAATTCTGCCTGAAAACGTCATCGTGATAAAGGAACAAGACGCTTCTTTGATTACGGATCTATCCACCGAAGCCTATATCATTGTTCCCTCTTACGGAGAAATCAGCACGGTAAAATACACGCTTTCCGAAAACGCCGCTGTTTCCATAAGCATCAGCGATCCCAACGGAAACAACTGGATATTGCTGGAGAATGAAACGCAGTCCAAGGGCGAGCATTCTGCTGAATGGCACGGCATCAATGCCGACGGAAAATTGGTCTGGCCCCTGACCAAAACTCAGAACTATTACGGATATATATCTGAAATGCCGGAAGGCGATTATACGGTGGAAATCAGCGCTGAGAGCAAAGCAAGCGGGATAACAGCCGTAAAACGGGCAAATATCCATGTTTACAGATAAACC
>DYRK01000383.1:0-3452 GCA_020718785.1 Desulfatirhabdium butyrativorans
GTGTACGCGGAAGGATAGCTTTCAACAGTTCCCGAATATGAGCGGACAATCTCCGAAGCCCTGTTTTCCCATTGCTTATCCCCGGTCAATTTTGCGATATGAAGCATATTCAGTATGGAAACGGCATTTGCCGAGGGCAGCGCGCCGTCATAAATTTCTTTGGGTCTTACCGGCAGGTCTGGGGCTTCCTTTGACGTGAGAAAGAAACCGCCGTTCTCCTCATCCCAATATTCATTAAGCATCTGTTCCTGAAGGGAAATTGCCTGAGCCATAATGTCCGGATCAAAGAGAGTCCGGTACAGTTCCAGCAGCCCCATGATGAAAAAGGCATAATCATTGGCATTGGCTGGAATTCCGGCTTCTCCGTCGCGGAAACGGTGCAACAGCCTGCCTTCTGGGTCTCTCATTTTTTCTGAAATAAATCGGACTGATTTCTGCGCGGCTTGGGCATATTCGGGCATGTCCAAAATTCTCGCACCGATAGCAAGCGCGGCGATCATAAGTCCGTTCCAGTCCAAAAGAATCTTGTCATCTTTGAGCGGATGAACCCGCCGCTCTCTGGCTTCAAAAAGCATTTTTCTGGCATTTTCCCAGCGTTCTTCGAGATCGTCTGCTTTCATACACAGCTTTTCAGCCCGCTGAAACAGCGGCATGTCCAGATTCAAAATATTGGCTCCGGTTTTTCTGCCTGAAGCTTCTTCGGAATAATTTCCCTCAGCCCTCAGATTGAAAATCTTTTCCCAGAATTCCGCCTCGTCTTTTCCCAAAACCTGCTGAAATTCTTCCAGGGTCCATACATAAAATTTTCCCTCTTCCCCTTGGCTGTCCGCGTCTTCCGCGGCGAAAAAAGCACCATCCTGAGAGGTCATCTCCCTGAGAATATAGGTAAACATCTCCTGCGCTGTTTCCGCATAAAAGCGGTCTTTGGTGATCTGAAAAGCTTCAAGATAAACCGGTATCAGAAGAGCCTGATCGTAGAGCATTTTCTCGAAATGGGGAACAAGCCACTCTTTGTCCGTGGAATAGCGATGAAAACCGAATCCGATATGATCCCACAAGCCGCCCAGACGCATCGCGGTCAGAGTTTTTTGCACCATGTCAGATGCCGCGGAATTTCCTGTTCTCAGATGATAACGCAGAAGAAACATCAGCCGATGCGGGGTGGGAAATTTGGGCGCAGGTTTGAATCCCGCGAACACTGTATCGAAACTTTCCGCGATCTGTGTATATGCGCGGTCAAGCAGCGACTCGTTCGGATCATCTTTCCCGGGAGAAAACACAAAAGCCTTAGCCAGATGTCCGGCAACAGTGACCGCTGAATCGAGTACGATCTGCTTCTGATTCTGCCAGAGTTCCCTGACGCGCTGGCAGAGTTCCGTAAGTCCTATCCGTCCGAAACCGCTGCATTTGGGCAGATAGGTCGCGGCAAAAAAAGGTTTTTTGTCCGGAGTCATAAAAATGGTCAGGGGCCATCCGCCGCTTTTATTGAGTATCTGGCAGGCTGCCATATAAACCGCGTCAATATCGGGCCGTTCTTCTCGGTCAACCTTGATGCAGACAAAGGTTTCATTGAGATATCCGGCAGTTTCTTCATCTTCAAAAGATTCTTTTTCCATCACATGGCACCAATGGCACGCGGCATATCCCACGGAAAGAAATACGGGCTTGTTTTCGCGTTCTGCCCGTGTAAAGGCTTCATCTCCCCAGGGATACCAATCCACCGGGTTACGGGCATGTTGAAGAAGGTAGGGGCTTTTTTCATGGACAAGGCGGTTTGGGGTCATTTATTTTCCTTAAAAAACTGGAACTTCCGAAGTGTCGCTGACACCTCGGAAGCCTGAAATCTGTTGCGTCGCCGGAAAATTGTAGGGAAAAGGAATCTTTTCCGTTTACTGTGCGGGATCGGAGACCGGGGACTTCCGAAGTTTCGAGAACTTCGGAAGTCTGAAAAACTGTTGATTATGTCTCTTCGACAGTAATAGCGTCCACTTCGCAGACTTCAACGCAGCTTTCACAGCCAAGACATTCGTCACCCTTTACGGGTACAGATTTTTCATCCTGCATTTCAAATACTTCCACAGGACAGACATCCACACATTCTTCACAGCCTACGCATTTTTCATGATCAACTACAGGATTAAAAGACATTTATAAAATCTCCTTACGTTAATAAAATTAAATTGTTGGGGTTAAGCCAACAATTCATTCCCATGTCGGGAAACACCGATATACCAATTGATAAACCGAGTCAAGTCTTTTTAGGAGAGGTACGAGGTCGGGGGTAAGGGGGTCCCTCTCACCTCTCACCTCTCACCTCTCACCCCGCACCCCTCTATCAGTCCGATCACCGTATTTTTATACTTCCCCGGACCCTGTTCCATTTCGTCCCGCACATATCGGGATTCAGCACACTGCCCGAAAACTTCGGACGGAGTTTTCTCCGGAACACACGAAATTGTCAATGAAAAATTTCTGTTTCCCTGCGCCGGAGGGACAACAGCCGTATCTGTTGAACCATTTCCTGCCAGCATGTCAAGATATTTTTTCAGATTATCCTGCCATGACTGAAATTTTTCATCGGAACGGTCTTTGCAGAACGGAATACGTTCCAGACACAGCACAGTTTCCGCGGCTTGAATTTTTTCGGTCAGATAGTCGAACACGGCACGGCTGTCCGTAACAAACAAAGCGGATTTTTCCGGATCATGCTGCATCAGATGAAACCATGCTTCTGTCCGTTCCGCGGTCATATAGGTTCCCGGGTCATCTCTTTGCAGGGAATTTTCGGACTCAGGGGTTTCGAATTCCGCTATATCGAATTCATCACCACCCTTCAATGCGTTAAGCATATTGCGTTCTTTTGCTTCAAAGGATGTGATATGCTGATTTACTTCGAGATTCCGGATATCAGACTCCTGGGCAATACAGAGAAACAGTCTGACATTGAAAAGCAGGTCTGTTTTTTCCTTTTCAGCCTGCATATCTTTTTTGAGTTCTGATTTGAGTTCTGAGCGAATTTGCGAAGGAGAGGTTTCATCAAAAAAAGGAACAGCATCTTTGCGGCTTTTAAAAAAAGCCAGTTCGCTTCCCTTATGAAGTTCAGCCCATGCTTTGTATTCTTTTATCACACGCTCCAGTCTGTCATTATCTTCGTCTGCCGGAACACGGATCTCAAGCACACGCTTTTCAGCCCATTTCTGCAAGGTTTCAGGAATATTCCGCGAACAGGGCTGATACACCGCGGTCTGCTCGAAACAGGACGCCAATGCTTCGACCGCAGGTTCGGAAATATATGTCAATGGAAAATATATGGGTTTCATTTTCAGCTTTCCGGGTTACTGGGTACTGGGTACTGGGTACTGGGTACTGGGTACTGGGTACTGGGTTCTGGGTGCTTGTTACTGGGTGCTGGGTCAGTTACCAGAACCCAGATCCCAGAACCCAGCTCCCAG
>DYRK01000383.1:3552-5872 GCA_020718785.1 Desulfatirhabdium butyrativorans
TCCCAGAACCCAGCTCCCAGTCACCTTTTTCCGTCTCTTACGGTTACGCCGAGGGCTTCAAGCTGCTCACGGATGCTGTCTGCAAGCGGCCAGTTTTTTTCCGATCTGGCTTTTTCCCTCGCGGCGAGCAGTTCCCGAATCTCGGAATCGGAAATCTCTTCCCCGAAGTCAAATATTTTCAGCACCGAATCTATGGAGCGGAATACCTCTGTGATTTTTGACGCATCCTCACGCGAGATTCTGTTTTCCAATGTCAGGATATTTATTTTTCTGATATTCCTGAAAATTGAAGCCATTGCCGCGGAAATATTCAGATCATCGTCCATTGCCGTGACAAATCCCTGTCGGATATCATAAAGCAGCTGAGACAGTTCCGGATAGGAATCGCCCTGTTTCAACTGTGACAGAGTATGAACAAAAGTATCCAATCTTTCCAGAGAGTTCCGGGCTGCATTCAGCCGGTCTTCGGAAAAAATCACCGGTTTCCGGTAATGAGTTGAAATCAGCCAGAAACGGAGTTCTCTGCCTGACCGGCCTCTTTCTTTCAGGTCATGAAGAGTCAGCCGGATTCCGTTTTCATTGACTTTTTTGCCGTCAACCAGCACTCGGTCACAATGAATCCAATATTTTGCCAGCGGCTTGCCGGTCAAAGCCGTAGCAATTGCGATCTCATTTTCATGATGCGGGAATATCAGTTCACGCGAACTGGTGTGAATATCAAAATTTTCGCCCAGATATTTCATGGACATTGCCGCGCACTGAATATGCCACGACGGTCTTACATTTCCCCAGTCGGTTTTTACATAGATGCCGCGTTTCAGTTCCGAAAGTCTGCACCGCTTGAACAGCGTGAAATCTCTGGGATTGTCTTTTTCGTATTCATCCAGATCAACGGTCGCGCCTAATTTTATTTTGTTCAGATCAATACCTGACAATCTGCCATACTCAGGAAAACGGGAAATGTCAAAATATAAAGAGCGGAGTTTTTCATAAGCCACTCCTTTTTTCACCAATTTTTCCGCCAAAGACACCATATCGTCAATATGTTCGCTGGCTTTGGGATATTTTGCCGCGGGTTTGATATTCAGCAGTTCAAGATCGCTTTTAAAAGATTCGATATGCTTTTCCGTGAATTCGGATAATGCAGAGCCTTCTTTTTCAGAACCCGCGATGGTTTTATCATCCAAGTCCGTGATATTCATAATATGATTGACGGCATATCCTCGGAATTCGAGATAGCGGCACAGGAGATCGGAAAAGACAAATCTCCGGCATTCTCCGGGATGAAGGTCTGCGTGTGCGGTTGGACCGCAGGAATAAACAGAGACTTTGCCCGCGTGAATCGGTTCAAAAATTTCTTTGCTCCGTGTCAGTGTATTGAAGAGTTTCAGATCAATCTTATCCCTGACCGTGAAAAGCGGGGTGCTTAAATATCGCTCGCCGCTGTCCGGAAATATCACCACGATAATGCCGCCGGTCATGGATTCGGCTTCTTTCCGGGCAACTGCCAAAGCCGCGCCGCTACTCATTCCAACAAAAAGCCCTTCTTCTTTTGCAAGACGCCGCGTTATTTCAAAGGCTTCTTCATCCTCGATATTGACTTTTTTATCCGGCAGATTTTTATCATAAATTTCAGGGCAATAAGACTCACGCATATTTTTCAGACCCTGAAGTTTATGTCCGAGAAAAGGCTCCACGCCGACAATCCGAACCGCGGGATTGTATTCCTTGAGGCGTCTGGTAATTCCCATCAGAGTTCCGGTGGTTCCCATAGTGACAATCACCATTGAAACCTTTCCGTCGGTCTGGTGCCAGATTTCCTCCGCGGTACTGTGATAATGTGCCTGCCAGTTCGCGTCATTGTTGAACTGGTCAGTCATAAAATAGCGATCCGGATTTTCACGCGCCAGACGATAGACTTCTTCAATCGCGCCGTCTGTGCCGAGATGCCCCGGAGTCAGCAGAATATCCGCGCCACGGGCTTTCAGAATTTTCTGACGCTCAATGCTCGCGGATTCGGACATTGCCAGCAGCAGTTTGTAGCCTTTTACCGCGCATACCAATGCAAGACCGATACCGGTATTTCCGCTTGTGGCTTCGATTACGGTTTTATCCCGAGTCAGTTCCCCGGATTTTTCCCCGGCTTCGATCATAAAAAGAGCGGCTCTGTCTTTGATAGAGCCGCCGGGATTCACATATTCCAGCTTTGCCAGAATTTTTACATCGGGATTCGGATTCAGCCGCGTGATTTCAACCAGCGGGGTGTTGCCGATAGCGTCCAATATGGAATAACTCATTATTTAGATTCCGTTTATTTCAT
>DYRK01000384.1 GCA_020718785.1 Desulfatirhabdium butyrativorans
TGGATTGATTTTGATTTCAATTACCGTCACAGGGAGAATATATACGGATATGACCTCTTCGGGCTGGGGAATATTCTCGTATTTATGGCTGGAAAAGGGGATATCGGGCTGTTTGATCTGAAAAAGCAGAACAATCCGGCTTTTTCCGAACTTACAGACAACGATCTGAATATTGTTTTTCATAATCGCGTGGCAAATCTGAAAAAAATTTATCCATATATTCCCGAATCTCTGAACCGTGTGCTGCTGCATTTTTCAAAAGGTGCGAACTGGTTTTATGAAGACACGGTACAATTGGCAGAAGATTTGAGAACCGCAAGAAAAGATTTGTAAGGACAATTGCCGATGAAAAACCAGATGATCCCATGCCTCGAACTGACCGCGGATGCAAAAAAAATACACTGCTTTTTTCCTTTGCTGCAACAGGGATTCGGAATGGAAATTCAGGCCGGATGCAGCGTCAGAAGCCTGCTCTGCGAAAAATCTTGACCGCAGTGTTGTCAGAGACGGATCAACTCCGGCGCGCTCAGTTTCTTTGCTTCGGCAATTGCAGATATCCGGTCTTTTACCTGCCCCGTATCCTGAGCTTCTCTGAGTTTTCGGAGAAGCTTTCCCATTTCCGGTCCCGGTGAAATCCCCATAGCAATCAGATCATTGCCGTTGACAAAATCCTTTTGCCCGAGTTTTTTCTTTGTCTCGCTGTAGTATTCGATTACTGATTCTTCGGACCATCGGAGATGATGTTCTCTGGCGGCTTTATCCGACGCGGGTCCGAGAGTGCTTTTTATATCAGCCATTCCCAGAATAATCAGCGGGATAATATCGTCTTTAAGTAAACGGAAAAGTCTCATGCGCGTAGCCGGTCTGACCTCCGGATGTGAGAGATTGAGGATATGCAGATGCTCGGCTTCAAGGGTCTGCATAAAAGAGCGATCTCTCGCGGACATACGCAGCCGGGAAGTAATATCGTAAATCATGTCTGCCCCTGCTTTGTCGTGGCCGTAAAAGGTGATCCGCCCGGAAAGGCTGTCCGCAGATTTTGTCGAAGGCTTGCCGACATCGTGAAGCAGAGCCGTCAGTTTCAGCAAAGGAATCCTGTTGCTGCCGCTCAGATTTTCACGTACTTTTTCGCCTGCATGTCCGAAATTGTCTTCGAGATGATTCAGAATGTCTTCGCAATGTTCCAGCACAGCAAGCGAGTGATTCCAGACATCCGAATGATGGCAGAAATTCTGGGCGCAGTCTTTCATCGGAAGGATTTCCGGAAAAATAACGGTCGCAATGCCGAGTTCATCCATTAAGCGGACAAAATCGGCCGTTTGGGAATGGGCGAATATTTTGAGCAGTTCGACGGCAATCCTTTCGCCTGCAACATTTCCGAGCAAGCCTGCGTGAGCCGTCATTGCCTTCTGTGTAGAAGCTTCAATCGTAAATCCCAGTTCGGCAAAACGTATTGCCCGCAATATCCGCAGCGGGTCGGAAACAAAGGCATCGGGACCGGCAATTCGGATCAGCCGCTGAGTCAAATCTCCCCGTCCGTTCAGCGGATCAATGATCTCCTCGGGAATGCCGCGCTCTCCGATTCGGATTGCCATTGCGTTCACAGTAAAATCCCTGTGTTCAAGATCAGTTATGACCGTATCTCCCCGCATTTCCGCTATATCAACGAACAACTCCGGTTCCTGCCGATCCACGACGCGGTAGCACGGTTCATCTGTTTTTTTCAAAAATGGCACAACCACGGCATTTCCGGCATCGGCAAGTCTTCGGGCAAAATGTTCGGCATCCCGACACATCAGGTCAATATCGCCGGCTGTCCGGGAAAGAAGATGATCCCGAACCGATCCGCCTACGAGATACAGCGGAGGCAGACATTTACATATCGGAGTCAGCCATTTTCCGAGGCGGTGTTCTATCTGCTTCATATTCATGCTTAATCCTATTTCCGATTCAGTCGGGAGAAATCCCCAGTTCTCTGAGTTTCTGAGCCAGACGCTCCGCTTTTTCCTGCGCCTGTAAAGCCTTTTCATCGGCTGCATCGGCACGTCTTCTCTCCGCATCTGCCCGTTTCCGCTCTGATTTGGCAAGTCTTCGCTCCGCATCTGCCCGTCTGCGTTCCGCCTCAGTTGCCTCACGCCCGGTCAGGATCAGATTTCCTTTCTTATCGGTCCACCGCAGCCAGCGATCATGTTTTCCGTCAAACCCGCCTTCCCACACTCTGAGTCCCAGTTCCGCCTGTATCAGCCCGCGGTCAATTTTGGGGATATATTTTCCCATGCCCGACAGTTCATAGACCCGCAGTTCTTCGTTCTGGACCAGCCGCAGGGGATCGAAAATGACATAATACCGGACACCTGCCTGTGCATACTTCCGAAACTTCCTGCCGGTTTCCTCCCCTTCCCTGTTCGAAACAATTTCCACGGCGATTTCAGGCGGTTTGCCGAATTCCCGGACAAAATAGGAACGGTTCTTTTTCTGCCACAGATCGTCCGGCATCCGGACATCCAGACTCACGAACACATCCGGCACCACCGGCGGTTCCCCGATATCGTAAAAAACGCCCACATTGGCAACGGCGATGAAAGGTCTCCCCGGATTCCACGAGACATTCAGGGATTCTGTCAGCAGCCGCTGCTGCTTTTCGGAAAACATATTGTCCACAGGCTCGCCGTCCTCCGTCACGATATCTTCAATATCCGGCAGTATTTTTTTCAGAAGTGTCTCAGCCATCTCTGCTATCCTCCCAATTTCCGACTTCTCGCTCCCTCACGGCATCCCGAAAGGGCAGAATACAAAAAAACGATTTGCATCTGTTTTAAGCCGGGGCGTTTTACTGAAGAGCGCTTCACCGATAAATTGAAGATCAGGCTTAATGCGAAAAAGAAAAAATAAAATCCTGAAAGGGGATTTTATTTTTTCATTTCCGCACTCCTCCTCCGTAAAATACGCCCATTGAATGAAGCTTATTTCTTTCGGGAAAGAAGAACTCCCTCTATAAACGGATCAAGTCCTCCGTCAAGAACATTGTTTACGTTGCCGATTTCAAGATTGATGCGGTGGTCTTTTATCATCTGATAGGGATGCAGCACATAAGAGCGGATCTGATTGCCCCACGCGATTTCATCCTTGCTTTCCTGCATTTCCTGCCATTTCTTATCCTGCTTCTGCTTTTCATGCTGATACAGTCTGGCTCTCAGCACTTTCATTGCCATGTCTTTATTTCTGTGCTGGGATTTTTCCTGCTGACACTGCACCACAATGTTGGTGGGAAGATGCGTGATGCGGACCGCACTGCTGGTTTTGTTCACATGCTGACCGCCGGCGCCGCTGGCCCGGAACACATCAATCCGCAAATCCTTCTCTTCGATGTCAATCACAATGTCATTATTCACTTCAGGGTAAACAAAGACAGAGGCAAAAGAGGTGTGACGCTTGCCGTTTGCGTTAAACGGCGAAATCCTCACGAGCCGGTGAATCCCTATCTCCGATTTCAGATAGCCGAAGGCATAAGCCCCGTCGGCAGTGAAGGTTGTGCTTTTGATACCGGCTTCTTCCCCGGGCTGAAAGTCAATAACCTCGCTTTTAAAGCCTTTCCGCTCGACCCATCGGAGATACATTCTGAAGAGCATATCTGCCCAGTCCTGAGCTTCTGTTCCCCCCGCGCCGGCATTGATCGAGATAATGGCATTGTTTGCGTCATCTTCGCCGTCCAGCATGAGGTCAAGCGAAAACTGCCTGATTTTCTTCCGGACTTCATGAACCTGCCCTGATGCTTCTTCACCGGCTTCCACGTCCGATTCTTCGGCAGCGAGGTCAAATAAAATTTCGCTCTCTTCAACATCGCTGCAAAGTTTCCGGAAGTGTTCGAGTTTGCCGGAAAGGACTGTGCGTTCTTTCAGAATCGTCTTGCTGTCTTCGGGATTGTCCCAGAATCCTTGTCTGGAAATGACTGCCTCGATTTCATTCAGCCGTTTTTCCTTGCCGGCTACGTCAAAGATACTCCCGCAACTGATCCAATTTCGCAAGGCATTCTTTTATGGTTTGTTTCAGTTCCACAGACATTGTTGTATCCTCCCATGTAAATCATCATAAGTTACTGATTTTACGTTCCCGGCTTTTTCGGATTTTCATCCGGTGCATACCCGACTGAAAGGCGGGGGAACGCTCCTTATATCGGCAATTCTCATTCTGACGTAAAGAGGCCCGGCTAAAAACAGGCAGACCCGCTTTGCATAAAGGGAGATTACGGCTGTTTCCGCAGATAATGTTCAAAGCCGTTTTTTCAAAATGAGAATTGCTGTCCTTATATTTGTTGTATTTTCAGCATTTGAAATATATTGTATAATAAAGTGGAATAGTCAGGATGTCAAGCCGGCAATTCTGATTTTGAATTTTGGATAAAAAATCTTTCATTTTGTTACTGCATAGCATAAACTGACAGCATCTGACTTAGGATTAACGTGAGTTCGACGTAAGCATCGGGTTTCCCCCTTTTGTAAAGGGGCCCAGGGCTAAGATGAGACAGGGGGATTTCAGCAGGTTACACAGAAATCCCCCTGCCCCCCTTTACGAAAGGGGGATCTGAAACACGCTGATCTGATCCGTTATTTTCTTATATCGAACTCAGGTTAAAATGTCCGTTGACGGCAGCATATTCAAAGGATGGCAGACATGTTCACTTCAATGAAGGACTTCCTGCAAAAAGAAATCGAAACGATCAAAGAGCGCGGTCTGTATAAAGCGGAACGGATTATAACCAGTCCGCAGAATGCGAAAATCGAGGTAAAGGGCGGAAAGAAAGTTCTCAATCTCTGTGCGAACAATTACCTCGGTCTGGCATCTCACCCGGAAATTATCGCGGCAGCCAAAGCCAGTTATGACATCTGGGGATACGGCATGTCTTCTGTCCGATTTATCTGCGGAACACAGGAGATTCACAAAACACTCGAGCAGAAGCTTTCAGAATTTCTCGGCACAGAAGATACGATTCTCTACTCTTCTTGTTTTGACGCAAACGGCGGCTTGTTTGAAACGCTGCTTTCCGAACAGGACGCGGTAATCAGCGATGAACTGAATCACGCAAGCATTATTGACGGCGTCAGGCTCTGCAAGGCAAGACGATATCGTTACAAAAACAATGATATGAAAGACCTTGAGGAAAGACTCAAAGAAACGCAGGATGCCCGGTTCCGCCTTATCGCCACAGACGGCGTTTTTTCAATGGACGGCTATATCGCTGATTTGAAGGGCATCTGCGATCTGGCAGACATATACGACGCGATGGTTATGGCGGATGACTCCCATGCAGTCGGATTCATGGGAAAAAGCGGAAGAGGAACCCCGGAATATTGCGGCGTCACAGGGCGTGTTGACATTATCACCGGTACATTGGGCAAGGCTTTGGGAGGCGCAAGCGGCGGTTACACTGCGGCGCGGAAAGAGATTGTGGAAATGCTGAGGCAGCGTTCCCGCCCATATCTGTTTTCAAACACGCTCGCGCCGAGTATAGCAGCCGCTTCAGTCAAAGTGATTGAGCTTCTGAATACTTCGGACAGCCTGCGGACAAAGCTGTTTGAAAATACACGTTATTTCCGTGAAAAAATGACCGGACTCGGATTCGGCATTCTTCCCGGTACGCATCCGATTGTACCGGTCATGCTGGGAGATGCAATGCTCGCGCAGAAAACAGCCGCGAGACTTCTCGAAAAAGGCATCTATGTGGTCGGATTTTCCTATCCGGTGGTTCCCGAAGGAAAAGCGCGGATTCGGACTCAGATGTCCGCGGCTCATAGCCGTGATGATCTGGATTTTGCCCTGAATAAGTTTTCCGAAGTCAAGGCGGAGTTGGGCATTTGACTACTATTTTCCCA
>DYRK01001101.1 GCA_020718785.1 Desulfatirhabdium butyrativorans
AAGCCGGGGCTTGGGAACGAGGAAAAAAAACGATTTGGAAAATCGTTTTACTTCACTTTTCAATTCCCACTTCTCAATTCTTCATAGTCCGCCTTTTTTCAGAATCGCTGCCAGCAGCCATATCCCCATGACAGCCGCGGCAAAAAATACAATAATGCCGATCAGGGAAATTCCGGAAAACAGCGGCGGGATTTTGGCAATGACAATCAGAGCAGAGCCGATTATCAGTGCGGCGATGATAATGGAAAAAGCGATCTTGTTGCTTATCTGTTCATGGGTTTTCAGCAGGATTTCAATTCCCTGATGCTCAATCTGAATGCAGAGTTTTCCCCTTCGGATCAGCCCGGCGATATCCAGCGTATCCTTGGGAAACTGCCGGATAAAGCGGAACATTTCCGATAAGACGCCGATAATATCATCTGTGATTCGCTCAGGAGAAAAGCGGGTGAGTTTAACCTTTGCGATAAAGGGTATGGCTTCGCTCACCATATCGAATTCCGGATCAAGCAGAAGCGAAATCCCCTCCACCGTGCCGAATGCTTTCATCATCAGAAACATATCCGGCGGAATTCCGAGGCGATGCCGCGAGGCCAATTCGAGGATATGCCTGAGCAGTTTGCCGATTTCAATATCTTTCAAAGGTTTATACAGATGCTGGCCTATAAAATCCGCCAGTTCTCTCTGAAGCATCCGGATATCCGGCTCCCGGCTCCATGAGGTCAGTCTGAGCAGTATCTGGGCAGTTCTTACTTCGTTGCGCTGAACCACGCTGTCCAACAGATCAACAAAATCTTCCCGTGTTTTCCGGTCAACACAGCCGATCATGCCGAAATCCAGCAGACAGATAATGTTGCCGGGAAGGACACGGATATTGCCCGGGTGCGGGTCGGCATGAAAAAAACCGTGTTCGAATACCTGCCTGAGAAAAAAATTCGCCCCGCGGGTGTTTATTATTTTCCTGTTAAGTCCTGCGGCATAAAGTTCCTGAAGCTCGGATATTTTGATTCCTTCGATATATTCCATGGTGAGAACGCGCTCGGTGCTTGTTTCCCGGAAAACTTTCGGGATATAAACAGTCGGATCGCTTAAAAATATCCGGGCAAACCTTTCCATGTTCGTAGCTTCAATCGTATAGTCTATTTCTTTTTCAAGGGCCCGGGTGAATTCTTCGATGATTTTTACGGGGCGGTGAACAGCCATCTCATCAATATGGCGTTCCATAAGAGTGGCGAGATGCAGCATTATTTCCAGATCGA
>DYRK01001102.1 GCA_020718785.1 Desulfatirhabdium butyrativorans
CCGCGCTGCATTGGATACTCGATCAGTATAAAGAGAAAAAGCCGAAAGATAAAACGATTGCTGAAAAATTCAATATTTACCGATTCGGTGACTACAAAGAACAAGTTATTGTTTTATTAAAACAAGTGTGTGCAATATCTGTAAAAACGGTTGATATTGTAAATAAAATGGAGCAGGAAGAATCGTAACATATCTCAAGTAGTCCCGGAGGAGAGATGTGCAGTCACTCTGAGCGAAACGGAGAATTTTGTCCTGATTTCTCAGAATGACAGCGCCGGAGAAAAGGCTTATGCAAAAATATCCGAAAATTGATTCGACTGTGGCTATTTCAGACATAAGAGATTTTACTTATCTGTTTGAAATATTCCAAAAAAATGAGAACAACGGTTTTCTCAGATTTATGGAGGAATACTATTTTATGGGATTGAGTATTGCCAGACTGGTGTCGGAAAATGACCGCTTTTATATGACTACAGCAGGTGACGGCATTCTGGCATTCTTTTTTGAAGACCATCATGAACGCCGGGCATATCTCTACTGTCTTTTACTCTATCAGGTGATGGAAAAAGCCTGTTCTGCTTTTACTCGGCAGTACGGTTACGACATTTCTTTCGGTATCGGAGCGGAAACCGGATATGTGCAGAAAGTTTCATCTGTCCCAGAATTCGGGAAACTTGAAACCTATCTCGGCTCTGTCATCAACATCGCGGCGAGAATAGAAGCCACAACAAAAAACTTTCACAGAACCAAACTGATTATCGGAGAGAAACTTTACAAGAGGCTGGTTCAAAAGTTATTTAAAGAAGAATATCAATATCTTATTGAAAACAGTGCAGACTTGAGGAAAAATTATGATGAAGTCATCGAATATCATAATAAGATGAACAAGCTGAATCAGGATTTGATGCTGTTTTATGTATTTGAGCACAAGCTGAAAGGCGTTGATCTGCCGCTGCCGCTGTTCCGTCTGTCTCCGACTCTGGCGGATCTGCGTAAAACTTCTTTTCTCAATGTGATCGGAAAACTGGCTGTTTCCCGTGAGAAATACAATGAAATTCTTTCTTTTCTGGAGGAATCCTCATATTAGATAACTGATGTTACGCAGCCGGATGCGGATCAGGCGGTTATCCTGTTCCGCTGTCATTCCCGCTTCTACAGAAATGACAGGTGTGTAAAGTGAATTATATATAAAGGAGAGTTTTTATCATGTTAAAGAATATCTTTTCAACAGCCGGATTTCGGAAAAGCCTGCTGTG
>DYRK01000385.1 GCA_020718785.1 Desulfatirhabdium butyrativorans
ACAGCTTGACTTTTTACAGGCTTGTCAGTTATATAGATTTTCAGAAATTAAATTTCACAAGGAAGCAGGGAGGAGATCATACTTTTTTCGTATATCTCCGACCGATAACGCAGTGAAATTTAATTTCTGAAAGTCTATAGAAAACAGTCATGCCTGATACTAACATCCATCGGAATCTGTCATTCAGATTTATTATACGCTCCCAATATTTCCTCTATTTCGGCGTAATGGGCATTTTTCTGCCGTATTTCAATCTCTACTGCTACCATATCGGATTTTCCGGTTTCCAGATCGGCATATTGTCTGCATTAAGATCATCGGCAATGGTGGTCTGTTCCCTGATGTGGGGAAGGCTGGCAGACCGGTTCCGTATCAGGCGGCCCGTTTATATTCTCTGTAATTTCATCAGTACGGGAATCTGGACTTTTTTTCTTTTTACCTCGGATTTCCAGATCATAGTAATCATCACTATATGCTACAGCATATTTTATGCTCCGATCATTTCTTTTCTCGAAGCCTTTACTATGGACATATTGGGCAATGAGAAAAAGAGTTACGGAAT
The DNA here is from genome assembly GCA_020718785.1 of Desulfatirhabdium butyrativorans. GTDB lineage: Bacteria > Desulfobacterota > Desulfobacteria > Desulfobacterales > DYRK01 > DYRK01. The sequence continues at coordinate 563 of DYRK01000385.1, forward strand.
CATAAGGGTATGGGGTTCTATAGCCTTTATCGCGGTTGTCGCCGTACTCGGAAAAATCATTGCTTTTTACTCAACCGATATTATTCTGAAACTGATTCTTTTAGGCTCCGTTCTTCAGGCAGTTTTTTCCCTCGGAATTCCTGATATGCGGAATATCGAAAGCCCTAAACCTGCAAGTTCTCCGAAAACTCTGCCTTCAGGCTATGAAATCCGAAAACCGAAAATACTCATTTTTCTGTTCTGCGCGTTCCTTATGCTTATAAGTCATGGAACTTATTATGCTTTCTTCTCTATTCATCTCGAAAAACTGGGAGTTGAAAGCACGGTGATCGGTGCAGCATGGGCATTGGCTTCTGTTTCCGAAATTCTGGTGATGGTAGGATCTGATCGGATATTCAGACGGTTTTCCATTGAAAAGGTTCTGATTTTTTCATTTATGACCGCAGCATTGCGATGGGCGGTTCTTTTCTTTGCGGTATCCCCTGCGGTGATTCTCATATCGCAGATTCTCCACGCGATTACCTACGGAACATTTCATATTGCCAGTATTCTCTATATGGATGAAATCGGCCCGGACGGTTCCAAAACCACAGGGCAGGCTCTCAACAATGCCGTGACTTACGGGCTGGGCATGATGGTCGGATTCTTTGTCAACGGCTATTTATACGAATTTATGGGAACATTCAATCTGTTCGGCATCAGCAGTTTGGTCGCATTGACAGGCGGAATAATACTGATTCTTTTTCATAAAGTACCCTTTAATTGACATTCTGTTCTGACGGTTTTTTCATGGACAAGAAAGGGTTTCGTGGAATGATGTTCAGGATTTTATCACTAAAATGAACCACCGGGGAGAAGGGACATACCTTCTGCCCACAGAGGCGGAATGGGAGTATGCGGCAAGAGCGGGGAGCACAACCGCTTTTGCAAACGGCGGAATAATCGAAATGTATTGCAAAAATGATCCGAATCTGTCTGTTATGGGGTGGTACTGCGGAAATTCGGATGATAAGATTCATCCGGTTGCGGAAAAGCAGGCAAACGCTTACGGGCTGTATGACATGCACGGGAATGTGTGGGAGCGGTGTCAGTACCGGTACGGCAATGACCCTATGGGGTCCAATAGCGGCTCGTACCGTGTCATTCGGGGCGGCGGTTCGGACGGCGACGCTCGGTACTGCCGTTCGGCGAACCGGTCGAAGGGCTGGTACTCGTCCAGCAACATCGGGTTCCGTTTGATTCTGTCTGCAGGTCAGCAAAGGTGAGCCAATTGTCTGAACCCTGATTCGCCTGATTTAAGAATTGTCAGGATTTTTGTTCAGCCTGCAGGGAAGGTTTGACACAAATCATGCAAATCCATTAATCCTGAAAATCAGGGTTCGGACAGCAGAGTGTTTCATAGAAGCACTGTCTTTCATCCCGCAAAAATTTCCTGATATTTCATACCGCCTATGCCTTCTGTGTTCCGTCTGGTCATAATGGTAATATAGTATCCGTAATCCAAGAGAATATCGCTTGTCTTGTCAGATGCAAAAGCAATTAATTCTTCTTCTCTGTTTTCATCTTCAAGAGCGGTAATATTAATCCATAAATCAGCAGGATTTTCGGGGCTTTCGGTAACGCTGACAAATTCTGTCTCCGGGAATTTCTCCTGCATTTCCTTAAAAAAATTCTGAATGAGTTCTTTCTGTTTGAAGTTTATCACTTCAAAATCTCCTTTTCAATAAATCCTACAAACTCTTCCGACAGGGAAAGTCTTTTGTATGCTCTTTGTCTGCTGACGCTTTCACTGCTGTAATCTGCCTGATTCCTGACAAACTGCAAATCAGGCAGACAGGATTTGAATCGGGAGGGATAAACTTTCCGCCTTTTTATAAGTTCGCCGCTGAAATCGGCCTGTACCTGCCCGTGATCAATCTTATCCCGACTGATTCCTCTGTGGGCAAGCGCTGCAACAACCGCATGTAATGCGGCATAATATGAACGGTTTGCACAGGCATTATAAAGACCGTTGTCAAAACAAATCCGTGCAGCAGTGAGGTTTTCTTTTGCTTTGTTTAAAAATTCCATAACTGATAATTTTACACTGAACGGTTTAAAAATCAAGCGTCAGGAGACAGCCGGCGATTCATAACTCAATTATGTAGGTTGGGTTGAGGAACGAAACCCAACCTACGCAAAACAATTTTACCTGCTGCCTGCAACCTTCATAATGTCTTTGACCGTGATGCAGCCGTCATTATCCAGATCAAAGAAAGGATCATAGTTCTCGTTCCCTTTGCAGGTGTTCCAGATTTTGGAAACGAGTTCAATGTCCTTATCGTCAATCACGCCGTCGCCGGTGAAGTCATGGCGGATACCTTCTTCCGCGCCGCCGATTTCAATGCCGGATTCCGAGACAGACACTTCCGCTTTGACCGTCCCGTGCGCTTCAAGAGTGACAGTTTCGCCGGTTTCGGACAGAAGATTGTCTCCCTGATGTTTCCGGAGAGTCAGCAGACCGCTCTGTCCGGCTGCGCTTCGGAGAACGATGCGGTACCCGCCGTTTTGCAGAGAAGGCAGTTTCACGAAGCGGTACCCGTCAATATCAGTGCCGAAAGTCGCGCCGGGAATATGTCCGCCTTTTGTCCCGAAAGCGTTCTCATCAGGAGAATAGACCGTGATATCCGCCGGGAAATTCAGATCTGCGGACAGCCAGACCGTTTCCGGCGAAACTATCTGAGCATCGAGATGTTCCATGATGATACGTCCGAGTTCGGTTTCGCTTCTCCAGTCAAACCAGTCTCCGTTGTCGCGCTTTGTCCTGCGCTCTTTGCCTGATGTTCCGATCATCACATCAATCAAAGGAATATCGCCGATGCTTGCCCCTTTGATTTGGATGATCAGATCATTATAATCCTTATCGCTGTTATCAGCACTTATATCCTCATACGCAAATGCGGTTCCTCTGCCGTCAACATCGGCAATCTGCCCCAAATACATGCCGTAAGCCGGATTCGAGGAGACCAGCGAGAAGAGAGGACGCCTGTGGGGGTCTGTTGTTCCCGGATCCGCGGCGAGTTCGGCAAATGTGGCATTCGGAACAAGAATTGTAACAAGCTGTCCCGGTTTAATTTCAAAACTTTTAACGCCTTTGTATTGACCTTCGTTCCAGTCCTTCGGTTCTCGGTCCAAAGACCCGCTGAAACGCGCACCTTCTGTCGGGTCAGAGAGAACAATATGACCATCCTCGCTGTTTGAGATCACCCGCCGAACCGCTTCGGCAATGAACTCTTGGGAACCGGGTTCGAGGTCTTCCATTCCGGACAAGTTGAAGATACCGAGTTCGCCCTCATATTGACCGCCGTCATAGAGCCAGTCGAATGTAACAACATTTGCTTCCTTCGGTGTAAGCCTCGGTGTAAAGTTATCAAAGGCAAAACCAGCCTTTTTCTTGGTTCCTTTAAATGAAATCCGTATGGCATAAATATCTTCCGAACAATGTTCAAAAAACCAATCCCAAGGTTTCCCATCCAAGCTTCCCGAACCATCTTTCTTTCCCTCAGGGCTTGGTGTAGAATCTATTGCTGTACCATTTTCTCCTATGGCCTCGACAAACCATTTCTCAGTATTACCATTGTAACCATCAATATCCCAAATCTGGGCGCTGACACCAGCCACAGGAGAATCATAGGTGATGATAAAAACCGCAAGTGAATCCATTGTTAAGAAAAAGTCACCGAGCTCGTCCTCACAACAATTGTCCGCCACATCCTGCATACCCTTTCCATTGTTGTCAAATCCCCTATTTTTTTCATTAGTTCCGCCCCCTTTTTCTTCAAGCCTCGGATAATGATCAGGATCAGCTTTACCATCTCCATCGATATCCAAACCGAAAGTAACTCCGTGAGAAGCTTTAAATTGATCGCTGATGGGAAGATCATCTTTCGGAACTCCTCCGGGAAGCGTTTCAAAATCAATCTTCTGCCCATAAGCCGGAGACGAGTATCCTCCCACACCGGCTGCGAAACTCAGGCAAAGCAGCATCATTATGATCCTGCTGACGTTGCTGTCTCCTATGCGTTTCATAATTCAATTCCTTTCTTCGTTTTTTTCATTTTTGACCATGATAAAAAATTCCGGTCAAACAATTTTCGGCTGCCTTCTGATTCCGGATATGAAAACTGTAACACATATCGGATACAATTCTATCTATCCAGATTTCATACACTATCAAGTTTAATTTAAAATCACCTCCTTTCATGCCTTGAGCCGCAAATATTCGCGGGTTACTTTGATTTTGCCGATTAACCCCGTGTGATCATCTTATATGCAGGCAAGAAACTTTTTCTTATACATCCTGTCAAAAAAATTCCGACAGGATCTTCGGATCTTCATTTAAGCCTTTTGATTACCCTATATGCAGGCAAGAAACTTTTTCTTATACATCCTGTCAAAAAAAATTCCGACAGGCTCTTCGGACCTTCATTCAAGCCTTTTGATTACTCTATATGCAGCAGTAGGTTGGGTTGAGGGACGAAACCCAACCTACATAACTACAAAGGAATCCATTCCGTGCGGTCAATCCATTCTTCGGCCTCAGTGGTTTCCCATATCAGCAAAAGCTCCTCTGCCATTATTCGGACAGGAGTTTCGGGTCGAACCCAAAGCAGTCCGAATAGCCGTCCCCCGTTGACTTGAAATATCTCAATATGGTCAGGCATACTTCTTCGATTCAATGTCACCAGCACCCTTTGGGATATTTCAAGATATTTCAATACATCCCAATCGGGGGTTCCGAGGGGCGGGCTGTCTCCTTCTCCGATCCGCAGCACATCCATAGACGAATCGAGACGCAGCAACGTCATCTTCAGTCTCGGAGATATATTTTCATCCAGAAGATACCGTATTTTCATGCCGGAATCTGTCCGCGTTGATATTTCAAAGTCTTCAAACGCTGCGCCAGAGGCGATGGCCGGGCTGTATGTTCCTGATACCGCTGCTCCCGCCATTGCGCCAGTTCCGAAAGATATTTGTTCATCTCCGAGCGGTTATGCAAATAATAGGTGATGGCGGCATAAATCTGTTCCAGACTCAGCGTCGGCAGATGAACGGCAATTTCTTCGGGCGCGTATCCTTCCAGATAACAGCGCAGCACGTCGTCAATTCCGATGCGGTGACCTTTCAGACGGATGTCCTGAGGCGAAATAAAATCGAAGTAATCTTCCAGTTGCATAGTATAAAACCCATCCTTCGGCTGATACAATATTTTTGCTTCCCGGTTTATTTCAGTTTCATGTTTCGGTCTGCGGA
>DYRK01000386.1 GCA_020718785.1 Desulfatirhabdium butyrativorans
GGGGTCAGGGGTCAGAGGTCTGAGGTGAGAGGCGAGACCCCTGACCCTCATAGAGTTGTCATAAAATAGGGATACAGTACGGAATATATCTTTTTTGCCTCGCTGAAACTGCGCGGTTTGAAAGCCACTCCGATGAAATATCCCGGTTCGTCGGGAAGTTTCTGACACCAGGTGACTTCCCCGAGCGTTATAAAATCAGCGTCCGAATAAATACTGAATTTAAGAACCAGCAGAGTTTTTGTTTTGTACGGCGAGGAAACCGTGATGCTGAGTCCGCCGCCGCTGATATTTCTGGTGACCGCTTTTTCTCCAGCCTGTTCCTGAACAGAAGCCGGGCTGATCTCGACGGAAACCGCCTTTGTGATTCTCGGAAATGAACGCTGATCGCTCACGGATTCGGAATGACTTCTGCTATTATTTCTCATTTTTCACTTCTCACTTCGTTCTTTGACAGTCACAGCGGCTTCATCCCAGACCTCGCCGCAGGCTGTGCCTGAACCGTCTCTTACCCGCAGACGGACAGGATAAGTCCCTGCTTTGATATAAGTATGATAAACCTGAACGCCGTCAGCCTGAACGCCGTCGCCGAAATCCCATTGACAGTTCAGGGGATCGCCGTCCGGGTCATAAGATCGGGCTGCGTCGAAAAGAACCGCATCGTGCGCGCCTCGTGCAAAGACTTCTCTGTCCGGACCTGCATCGGCAACCGGAGCAGCATTGACTTTGACAGACAGCGTATCTTCCGCACTGCTGCAGGAGGCGCCCGAGTCATCCGTGACCGTCAGCTTAACGCTGTATCTGCCGGTTTTTTCATATTTATGCGTCACGGTCTCTCCTTCGGCAGATGAGTCATCTCCGAAATCCCAATGACAGGCAAGCCTGTTTTTATCCGGGTCCGAAGAACCCGATGCGCTGAATGTGACTGTTTCATCAAGGCATACGGTCTTATCGGTCCCCGCATCAGCCTTGGGCGGGGTATTGACAATCACGGTTTCGCTGCTTTCATTCCGGCTGTTGCCCAGACCTGTGCCGTCGTCAACAGTCAGAATCACCTGATATGTTCCCGGCACAGCAAAGACATGGACAATTTCCGGGACCTCTGCACGCTGTCCGTCGCCGAAATCCCACTGATACTGCGCCTTTTTGTTCTTGAGAAGATTTCCGTCAGGATCAGATGACTCTTTCGCGCTCAGGTGAATCTTATCTCCGGAACAGACCGCAAAAACTTTGCCGGCCTGATTTTTTTCCGGCTTCTTTTCTTTTTTGTCTTCACTCTTTTTTTCCATCCGGATTACAGCAATAGGCGGATTGTTTACCGTAACACGCAGTTTGTCTTCAGCCTGATTGTTTTTCACAGCCGTATCATCTGTCACCTTCAGTGTCACCGGATAAATTCCGCCGCGGCGGTACAGATGGCGCACTTCAACTCCGGATGCAGTTTCACCGTCGCCGAAATTCCATTCATAGCCAACTATCGAACCGTCCGGATCAAAGGATTTGGACCCGTCGAATATCACAATTTCATCAGTTCCTGCAAACTTATCTTCTCCTGCATCGGCAGCGGGCGGAGCATTCACAACAACGGTATTCTCTGCTGTAACCGTGCTGCACTCGGATTCGGTATCGGTTTTAATGGTCAGTTTCACAGCATACTGTCCCGATTTCCGATAGACATGATCGGAAGTCATGCCGGTTGCCGAATGCCCGTCCCCGAAGTCCCAATACCATGAGACAATCTTTCCGCTGTTGCTTTTCGATGCGGAACCGTCAAAGGCTGCGAGATCTCCTACAGAGACAACAGACGGACACTTGAACGAAGACTCGGGAGATTCCTGAACTGTCACACTGAGTTCTGCTGTATTCGTATCATCGCAGCTTCCTGCCGGGTCTCCGGTAATTACTAATTTGACCGGATAAATTCCCGGTTCGGCATAGACATGGGTGGGCTTTGCTCCGCCTCCCAGCACGCCGTCTCCGAAATCCCAGAGAAAGCTGTTGACTACACCGTCAACATCCCATGACTGTGAGCCGTCGAAAAGTACCTGCGTATTTGCACATACGGTCATATCTGTTCCTGCATCGGCGACCGGAGCCTCGATCACCCGGACCGCGGTCTGATCCGATGCTGTATTGCATTCAAGTCCCGAGTCATCTTCTACTGTCAGCGTGATCTGATATGTGCCGCTTTTCTTGAATACACGGGTCGGGTTCAATCCATCGGCGCCCGTGCCGTCGCCGAAATTCCATCGGTATTTCAGCAGACCGCTTTCAGGATCATAGCTCGCGCCGCCGCTGAAAAGAACCACATCTCCTGCACAGACCGTCAGATCATCTCCGGCATCTGCAACCGGGGCTTTGTTGATTATCACGGTGGCAGCGGCAGTATTCTCCGAATTTTCCACGTCCGTGCCGTCATTGACAGTCAGTATGACAGGATAGGTTCCGCTCTCTTTGTAGGTATGAATGACTCTTGCACCTGCTTTCCGCGGACTGCCGTCTCCGAAATCCCAGAGATAACTCAGGGAATCTCCGTCCGGATCCGCAGATGCAGAGCCGTCGAACCGGAGGGCCCGCTTGCAGGTGGCGATTCCGGTCTGCGATGTGGGGTTCGGGGTGAGAGGTTCGGGGTGAGAGATATTCTCCCCTGAGCCCTCTGCGATCTTCACCCGCGGTTCAGGCTGATGGTTGATCCGAATCATCACCCGGTCCTGATCCCGGTCATTTTCAGCACGGCTTCCGTCGCTGACCTCAAGGCTTACACTGTAAACACCGGGTGAGCTATAGCTTCTGCTTACTTCAGGACCCGTCAATGTCTCGGATTTGACGATTCCCGGTGAACGGAAAGTCCAGAGATATTCACTTATTTTTCCATCCGGATCGTAAGATGATCTGCCGTCAAACGAAACAGTCTGACCCGGCGCGGCAATCACTTCGCGTTCCTGAGTCCGTAAACGGATCGGCAATGCCGAAGCAATACGGACAACAGGCTTGGCATTGATAAAGATCAGGCACTCATCGCTGTCTCTTGCTTCTGCATGTCCTGTATCATCTCGGATACTGAGCCGGACTTTGTAAGTTCCCGGACCCGGATATGTATGAGATATTTTCAGCCCGGAACCGGACTGACCGTCGCCGAAATCCCATATCGGCTCTTTCATCTCTCCGTCCGGATCAAAGGAAGCTGATCCGTCAAAAGTCAAAGACTGTCCCGGAATCCCGATCTGATCGGGTCCTGCATCGGCAACAGGCTTGTGATTGACAATCACCGTCATTTCATCGCTGTGCTTATGACTCAATGTGCCTGAGTCATCAGTCACGGTCAGTTTTACGGGATAGGTTCCGGCATTGCCGTAAACATGAACCGGAGAAACTCCGGTGCCCGAAGCCCCGTCTCCGAAGGTCCAGTCATACTGAATCAGCTTTCCGTCCGGGTCATTTGATCTGCTTCCGTCAAACTGAACCGAACTGGCTGTGACACGCTGATCTTTGCCCGCGTCAGCCACGGGCGGATGATTGACAATTACTGTCATAGTATCGGATTGAACCGCAGAAGAAGTGCCTGAGTCATCTGTCACAGTCAGCGTGACTTTATAGGTTCCGGCCAAGGAATAGGCATGACTCACTTTTGCACCATCGCCCTGGGTATTGTCTCCAAAATTCCATAAATATGCTATGAGGGTTCCATCCCGGTCTGCCGATGCAGACCCGTCAAAAGCAATAGTTTCATCTGTTGCAGCCCGGCGGTTCTCACCGGCTTCGGGCACCGGCGGATCATTGACAATAATGCTGAGAGAATCGGATTGGGTTGCAGAAGCGGTTTTCGAATCATCTGTGACCGTGAGCGTGACTTTATAAGTTCCGGGCTTCTGATACGCATGACTCGCCTTTTCGCCCTTGGCACTGCTTTCATCGCCGAAATCCCATAAATATGAGAGAATCTTTCCGTCCGGATCAACAGAGCCGGACGCGTCGAACTGAACGGTTTCCTTTATTGCAGCCCGGCGGTCATAGCCTGCTTCGGGAAGCGGCGGATCATTGACAAAGACAAGAATCTCATCGTAAGCTTTGTTGTTCAATGTCCCGGAATTGTCCTGAACCGTCAGTTTCACTGCATACTGTCCGGGTCTGAGATAAGCATGAGTCACGCTTGTCCCCTGTTTTGCAGTGCCGTCCCCCATATCCCAGGCGTAGTCAAGGATTTCGCCGTCCGTGTCTCTGACTTCCGCTGCTTCAAACAAGAGCGATTCTCCCACCGCGGCAATCCGGTCTTTGCCGAGAGCCACCACCGGCTGTGCATTGATGATGATCTCCTGTGTGTCTGTTCCGGTGTTGCAGGGTGAATCAGAGTCATCTTCGACTCTCAGCACCACAGTATAACGCCCCGGTTTTTGAAAGGCATGAGTCATCTTTTTTTTATCGCCTGCAGTATTGTCATCAAAATCCCAGAAACAGGCTGTGAGTTTGCCGTCGGCATCCTCGGAACCCGAACCGTCAAAGACAATTTCCTGACCCGGAGACGCGGTCAGGGGAGCATCCGGCTTCCGGGTTTCAGATACCGGATTTTGCGCTTCGGACGAAATTCTGATCAGAGACAATGGATCAATGGCAACGGAAAAACGGGCGGTCGGCGGGCTGTTGATATGAATCTTTTCTGTTCCGGCGGTTGAGTTTCCGACCCTCCCCGAGTCATCGCTGACAATGAGCCGGACTTCAAAAGATTTCTGCTCCTCATAGCGATGGGTGACCCGGACGCCGGCAGCCTTCTGACCGTCGCCGAATTCCCAGAAATAACTCAGACTGTCCTGATCCGCATCTCTTGACTCCGACGCGTCGAACAGAACCGAATAGCAGTCCGGCAGGTATGTCACTTTGATTTCAGGAACAGGAAACCGGTTCTGCCTTCCGGGAACAGCTATGGGCAGATTGATGGGCAGATGCCGGTCTTTGTAGTCGGTAATGGCAAAAGTGGCATCATTGGGGATTTCTTCGCCGCCGATGAGTGTCAGACCGCAACGGCGTCCGCTTTCGATATTGCCGAGTCTGATTTTTGTGGCTGCCCAGCGGTCCTGCCCGGAACTCTGTACCCGGATATGGGAGCGGAAGGCTGTGCTTACAAGCATTTTTCCCCACGCGGCATCAAAATTGTGAACCGCGATTTCAGGCACTCCGTCCGGGACAAAAAAGCGCATTTCCGCTGACATTTTTTTCCGGGGCAGGCGCAGTGTGGGTTCGTAGGTAAGGATTTCCACTCCTTTGCGCGGCCGGTTTTCATCCGGATGCCGGGACACGGCCACGTCAAAAACATTGCCGTCATCCCCGCTCAGACCAATTACCCTGAGTCTGAAAATATAACTGCTGTCAGAAGGCTCGCCGTCTTCGGATTCGAAGTAGGCAAAAGAATACCATAAGTTATCTTTGCTCTTATCCGCGGCAATGATTTCGCTTTTCATGCGCTTTGCGCCGTAAAGCTCGAACTGGGTCCGAGAATCAAAGCCTTTTCCGAAGCCGAATTCAGCATCCCATTTTCCGCCCACATCTGCATCGAAAATCCTCAGATACAGCGTATCTTTGACGGTATCGGGAACACGTATCACAATTTCCTGCTGCCAGTCATTGTCTCCTTCGATGGTTTTCGAATCCGCACCGTAGGTGATTAAAAAAATATTTTCCTGCCCCGCTGCCGGAACAGAAAGACACAGGAGCAGACTTATGCTGCCTGCGAACCACAGAATGTGTTTTAAATTTTTCATATCAGTTCCTGTTGCTGCATTCGGTTGCAAAATGGTTTTTCAAACCGTTTCCTCGTTCCCAAGCCCCAGCTCCAATTCCTCGTTCCCAAGCCCC
>DYRK01000387.1 GCA_020718785.1 Desulfatirhabdium butyrativorans
TCGGGCGCAGATGCGTTCCCAAGCCGGGGCTTGGGAACGAGGAAAAAATGCCCCCGGCCGCTCCCGGCGGATTGACAAATCCGCCGGAAATGCTTGGGATTTGTCAATCCCAAGCGAGCATTTAGGGAAAGCTTTCAATCTACTGAATCTGATTATATGAAATTTTCTGTAAAATCAACCCTGATTTTTAAGCGGGAAACGACTTAGCTCTCACCTCTCCGGTAATTTGACATCACGCGGTCTGCGTATTAATTTTTTCTGATATGAATGTAAAATTTCAAAAGATTATCGCTCAGATCGGCAGGGTGATTCTGGGAAAAGAAGAGCAGATTCTTCTGGCGCTGACCTGCCTGTTTGCAAAAGGACATCTTCTCATCGAAGATATTCCGGGCATAGGCAAAACCACGCTGGCAAAAGTCTTGTCCGCAAGTCTTGGGCTGGATTTCCGGCGCATCCAGTTTACGAGCGACATGCTTCCCGGCGACATACTCGGCATTTCGGTTTTCGATCAGAAAGCAGCCGCGTTTGTGTTTCATCCTGGTCCTGTATTTACCCATGTCCTTCTGACAGATGAAATCAACCGCGGAACACCCAAAACACAGAGCGCGCTGCTGGAGGCAATGGAAGAACAGCAGGTTACGCTTGACGACAGAACCCGGCGTCTGAAAAGTCCTTTTTTCGTCATTGCCACCCAGAATCCCCTCGAACACGCGGGGACATTTCCGCTTCCGGATTCCCAGTTGGATCGTTTTCTCATGCGTATCGAACTGGGATATCCGGACCGGGAAGCTGAAAAAATGCTCCTGACCGGCATGTCTGTGCAGAATATCGCGGACATGGAATCCTGTCTTACCGGCGAGGATGTGCTGGAAATTCAGAAAAAGATCACGGAGGTCCGTGTTTCGGAAGCATTGGTGGAGTATCTTCAGGATATTCTGGATTTTACCCGCACCTCGTCCCATTTCCACATCGGGCTTTCTCCGAGAGCCGGGCTTGCGCTGCTGCGTGCTGTTCGTTCCTGGGCATTTCTTCATGGCAGAGACTATGTCCTGCCCGAAGATCTGCAGAAAATGCTGCCCTGGGTAGCGGGACACAGGCTCCGAGGCGGATCGGATTTAAGAGAAATTCCCAGAGACAGGCTCAGTGCCATGTTTGCCGAAGTTCCGGTTCCCTGATGTATAAAACGATTTGCAAAATCGTTTTACTGTAAAACGGCTTTGCAAGCCGTTTTGTGTCTGTTTCAGCAGAAGTATCCTGCTTAAAAACGATTTTCAAAATCGTTTTACTGTAAAACGGCTTTGCAAGCCGTTTTGTGTCTGTGCCGGCAAAAAAAACGATTTGCGACGATTTCAAGCAGGGGCGTTTTACTGCCGCAGATTATGCCGGCGGGTTACAGCTTGTCTGCAAGACAGTCATAAATGTCGGCGATGATCTTTCCGAAAAGCCGGGACATAGCTTTGCTCATGGCTTCCGCAAGAGCCTGCGGTTCATTCCGAGCGCAAATCTCTGTTTGGCTGTATTTTTTCTGCAAAAGAACCCGTTTGCTCACATCCGGCTCATTTTCAGCCATCAGCGTTATGCTGACAGAAATAACTGCCGAAACCGAATCTGTTTCATTCTGTTGGAAAAAATCGTCCACTGCTCCCGCAATCTTGTGAGAAGCCGAAATACTTCTGTCAGAGGAAAAAACAGCTTTGAACAGTCCGGATGACTTGATATCTCTCGCGAGGAAATAGCCGACCATATTTCCGGGATTCGATATCCAGCGATGATAGGTAGTTGCACTTCTTTTGAATGCGCCGTCACGGGAGACAATCTTATCTGTGTCATAAAAAGGCGCGGACTGAAAGCGGTCAACCCCTATCACAAAAGGCAGCATTTTTTTATCAGAGACTTTCGGCGGATCATATTCCGGAGAATAGTAATCGCTCCTCATCGCCGGCTGCTTCAGGCTGAGACATCCGCCTGTAAGCAGGCTGAATATAATCGCCGAACAGCATATTTTTCCAAAACAGTTCATTTGAAATACTCCTTAAAATTTCTCACTTCTCACTCTTCACTTCTCACTCTTCACTCTTCACTTCTCACTCTTCACTTCTCACTTCTTTCACTCATTCGGCGGTTTCCCGAAAAACAGTTGAGACGGCTGATTGGAAATAATATCGGCAAACCTGTTTAAACTTTCGCTTGCTTTTTCAAGATTCTCAAGAGTGACAAGCAGATTTCGCTCCAAAGCTGCAATTCTGGCATCTGAACTTCTCATCGTCCGGGTTCCTTCTTCAAGCAGGACATTCATGTTTTTCACAGAGAGTTTCAGATCGGCAATGACTTCATTCAAGTCATTTTCTTTGCCGGAAAGCATCCTGTCAATATTTCCGACCGTATTATTGACGGTACTGACAGTTTTGTCCGTACTTGCCGAAAGTATATTGATATTTTTATGAATATCGGAAAGCGTTTTATCGGCATTTGCCGCTACCGTATTCATATTTTTATGAACATCGGAAACTGTCCTATCGGCATTTTCGGCAAGGCTGTGTAAGGATATGGCAGTTTTTTCCGCGGAACTGATGATTCTGTCCCATTTTTCAGGGTTGAGAATAGGGTCTGTTTTGGCAAGCACTGACCGGATATCCGAAGCGATTTCTTTGATCTGGGCATCGGCGATAATCTGGCTGATTCTGTCCGAGCCGGCTTTTATTTTTCCGGATATGCCTTTTGTATCCAGTTCCGCGATCAGCTTCAGCACCTCATCCATCCCGTCCATAAACATTTTTATTCCGGACGGTTTTGTGGCAATGACAGGATATTTGCTGCGGAAACTTATAGCCTGCCGAAAATCAGGGTCTCCTTCTTTTTTCCGGTCAATTTCGATAAACATAATACCGGTAATTCCCACGGATTTGAGCTGGGCAAACATATCCGTTTCAAGCTTCACTTCTCTTTCGATAGTCATCACCACCTCGATCAGCGTGGCATCCGGCGCAAGCCCGACACTTTTTACTCTGCCGATGGCGACGCCTCTGTATTTTACCGGCGAATCCTTGTCCAATCCCTGAACCGATTCATCAAAATATGAGACATACATCCGTCCTTTTTCAAAATAATCGGACATGCCGAGCCATATAACAGCCGTGACCGCAACGGCAAGCCCTGCGGTCATAAACAGCCCTACTGCAAAAGCGGTTTTGTTCGAAGCCATATTTTCCAGTTGCCGGACCGAAAGTCAGCGCAAAGTCCGGGCAGTCATGCAAGTATGATACCGGAGAGAATTTTGTCCACCTCCGAGTCAATCTTTCGGATTGTTTCCCCCAGAACCGTATTTCCTTTTTTTCTGACAGAACGAAGTTCTTCTCCCCATTTCTGAAGCATATCGCTGTCAATCCGGCGCACATCATTGTCTTTAGCCCATTCCATGCCGATTTTCTCTCCCAGACAGGCAAGGGCTTTTTCTGTTTCTTTTTTATGCTCTGACGGAACATCATGAAGGATTTCTTTCATCCGTCCTGTCCATCCTTTGACAAGAAATGTTCCTTCATAAAATTTCCTGAGCCATTCCTGTTCGTCTTTGTCGTTCATAAAATCTCCTTTATCCGAGCCGCAAGCCTCAGCGGGCGGAAACCAGCGGGCATTATCATGACGGATTTCAGTATCACAGAAACATCGCCGTATCAAGTTTTTTTGCGACGGTTTCCCGTTCCCAAGCCGGGGCTTGGGAACGAGGGCAAGACTTATAATTTTTTTGCGGCAGAACAGGCATTTCTGCCTGTTCATGATAAGGTCAGACAGAAATGTCTGACCCGCCGGATCTTATAAATCATAATGGTCGGTCGCTTAATAGAAAACCGGCTTCGAACCAATTTACTGCCTGGGCGATAAATTCCCTCTGATGCTCTTCGCTGCTCATGCGATGATCGCCCTGTTTCTGAATGACAAGCTTTTTGGGATGCCCGGCATTCCGATAGATTTTCATGGCTTCGGAAACCGGGATCACTTCGTCGTTATCGCCGTGAAATATCAGAATATTGCGGAGTGCCGGAAGAAGACCGGAAAGATCGAACTGAAGATTTCTTTCGTAAAATAAAGGTTCCGGCAGATATGAATCCGCGGAGTTCCGAATGGCTTTCATGGCTTCATTATGGGAAGATATACAGACTGGCGCGGACACAGTTACCAGAGAGACAGCTTCCGTGAAAATTTTTGCTGCTACGGACATGCACACCGCGCCGCCCATGCTGCTCCCGAAAAAAGCAATGTCATTTCCGGCATATTGTCCGCCGCGGATCGTTTCAACGGCACGGATCAGGTCTCTGCATCTGCCTTCAAGCGATGTGACATCGTGAAAAAGTCCCTGGCTTTCCCCGCAGCCGCGATGATCGAACCTGAAAAATGCAATGCCGCGGCGAGTGCATTCCTGCGCGAGTGCGATCTGTTTGGGAGAGTTTCCGGTGCTGAAAAGTCCGTGGGATCCGATCACAGCCGGCGGCCGGGTAACAGCAGGCAGATGGAGGATTCCTTTCAGAAGAAACTCGTCGGATCCGAAGACGATTTCTTTACAGGTCTCGGTTCTGTTCATTTTTATCCTTTCTGAATACGCCTGTATTTTATCCGGTATCCAAATCTTTGATTGTGAATGCCGCAAGATTATGATAAGGGATTATATTCACATAATTTCAGAAGACCGAAAAATCCGTAGGGGCATGTCGGCGACATGCCCTCCCCCGTTCCCACGCTGCAATGTAGGAACAGTCTTCTGAATCTGACAAAATACGAGGCTGTTGTCTGACAATGTTATATGAAATAAAAAATGTCAAGCAGAACGAAGGCGAACCGCGGCGGCGCAGGTTCATAGACGACTATTTCGATCTCGTGGTCTGGAGCGATGCAAACGATAAGATCGAAGGATTTCAGCTCTGCTACGACAAAACAAAAAATCAGCACGCATTGACCTGGCATAAAGAATTCGGATACATGCACAACCGCGTAGATGAGGGCCAAGATAAAGCCGGAAAACCCAAAAGCATCCCGGTTCTTGTAACAGACGGTTTTTTTCCTTATCAGGAAATTGCCGATACTTTCAAAAGGGAAAGCAGATCGCTGGATAAAAAAATAGCCGCTGCCGTGTATAAAAAAATTCTGGAATATCCGGATTCGGAGTCCAAAAAAATAGCGGACAGCACGGCTGTCCGGAAAGCCGCGCTGGATTATATCGAGGGCTGGTATGAGGGCAATATCGAACAGATGGGGAGAAGTCTGCATCCTGAACTGAGGCATAACCGGATAAATTCGGACCCGAAAACTCAAGGCATCACCATGGTTCAGATGAGCGCAATGAGTCTGATAAAAGAAGCTATGCTGCATGTTTCAAAAAAAGATTTGCAGAAAGAGATCACGCTTCTTGATATATCCGAAAATCTCGCGGATGTCAGAATCATTACCCCGGAATTCACGGATTATCTTCAGATGGCAAAATTCAACGGCAGATGGCTCATTGTGAACATTCTGCGGGAAATTAAAAGCGAAATACAGTAAACTTTGGTTATAACGGAGTCAGGAGATATCGGACCGGGTAAAACGATTTTGCAAATCGTTTTTAACGGCACAAACCGAAATGACAAGCACGAAACGGCTTGCAAAGCCGTTTTACAGTAAAACGGTTTTGCAAATCGTTTTAACGGCACAAACCGCAATGACAGACACAAAAGGGCTTGCAAAGCCGTTTTACAGTAAAACGGTTTTGCAAATCGTTTTAACGGCACAAACCGCAATGACAGACACAAAAGGGCTTGCAAAGCCGTTTTACAGTAAAACGGTTTTGCAAATCGTTTTAACGGCACA
>DYRK01000388.1:0-2525 GCA_020718785.1 Desulfatirhabdium butyrativorans
GCAAAAAAGCGCTTCGCTCTGTTTTTGCACTCCGGATAGAGCGCAGCGGTTTTTTGCATATATTCAGGCAGTCCGGCAGGGTGCAAAAAAGCGCTTCGCTCTATTTTTGCACTCCGGATTGATTTAATCTGGGAGGGAAAAATGAATCACAGGAAAAAAACAGTATGGAAAGCAGCATGTCTGGCAATGGTTCTGCTCACGGCAGGCGCGGCAGGGGCGGCGCCTTCGGACAAGATCAGCTATCAGGGTTTCCTGACCGATGCTTCTGGAACGCCGATTGACGCGAGTGTGAATATGGCGGCGGGATTCTACAACGTATCGGGCGGCGGGACCTCGCTTTACGCTGAAAGCCACGCCGCGGTAACTGTCAGCGAGGGGCAGTTCAATCTGCTCTTAGGCGCAGGAACTCCGACATCCGGGACATGGGCGGGTCTTGATTTCACTCAGGCATTGTGGATCGAAATTACCGCCGGGTCCGAAACCCTGTCCCCCCGGATTCCCATGAGCAGCGTATCTTATTCACGCTACGCTTTTACCGTGGCGGAGGGTTCGGTTTCCGCTTCAAAGCTGAACGGCTCTCCCGGCAACGGTACGGCAGGTCAGTTTCTGTCTTCAAACGGAAGCGGCGGATTTTCATGGGCAAGCGGCGTTTCAGCCGCGGAAGTCGGCGGCGGAAGTGTTGACAATACGGAATTCGGTTATTTGGACGGTGTTACCGCTTCGATTCAGACACAGTTGAACGCAAAAGGCGCGGGCGACATGCTCAAAGCCGACAACCTGTCAGGACTTGCCAGTTATCCTACGGCAAGAACAAATCTCGGTCTGGGCGGTTTAGCCACACTGAACAGCGTAAGTTCTGCTGAAATCACAGACGGCACAATTGCTGACGCTGATGTAAGCGGAACTGCCGCGATTGCAGATACAAAATTGGCAACTATTTCAACATCAGGCAAAGTTTCAAATTCTGCAACAACAGCAGCAAGTGCAAATACGGTAAATGCAATTGTGGCAAGGGATGCAAGCGGTAATTTTTCAGCAGGCACGTCAATTTTAAGCGGGCTTGCAGTTACCGGCGGATCACCGGCAGCAGGCAAGGTGCTTACTTCCGATGCTTCGGGTAATGCAACATGGCAGGCAGCGGGAGCAGTAACCGGCATATTTGAAAAAAACGGTACAGTGGTTCGCGGCAGCACAGCAGGCGGTGTTGGCTATGCAAATGACGATTTTGTGTTCGGCTCTCCGCAGTTGGCAAATGACGGGGATACTAATCATGATGCCCGCATGTTCTTTGACAAAAGTAAAGGAGCATTCCGGGCAGGAATAGCATTGACACAGTGGGATGACGCCAAGGTAGGAAATCTTTCCACGGCAATGGGGTCTAACACCACCGCCAGCGGACCGATTTCCACGGCAATGGGATATAGTAGCAAGGCCAGCGGAAGTCATTCCACAGCAATAGGGCATAGTACCGAGGCCAGCGGAGGCTATTCCACGGCAATGGGGTATAGTAGCAAGGCCAGCGGAGACTATTCCACGGCAATTGGGAATTTCACCATCGCCAGCGAAGTTGGTTCCATGGCAATGGGGAGTGCTACCAATGCCAGCGGATTGGATTCCACAGCAATGGGGAGTAACACCACCGCCGGGGGAAATTATTCCACGGCAATGGGGCATAAGGCTAAGGCTACCCATAATGGTACGTTAATTTGGGCGGACTACACAAACGCAGACTTCAATTCTGCTGCTGCCAATGAGTTTGCAGTTCGTGCAGGCGGCGGGGTGCGGTTTGCGGATTCAACCGGAGCAAACAAAATTACCTTCAATACATCTACCGGGAATGCCGCACTTACCAGTCTTACCATTAGCGGCGGGACACCGGCAGCAGGCAAGGTGCTTACTTCTTCGGATGCTTCAGGCAATGCCACATGGCAGACGGCATCAGGCGGACTTACCTCAGTTACCGGCACTGCCCCGATTGTATCATCGGGAGGAACAAGCCTGGCAATCAGCTTAGGCACTGTGCCGATTGCAAAAGGCGGTACAGGCGTTACCAGTCTCGCAGCCGGTCATCTGAGCAGCAACGGAACCGCTGTTACAAGTTCGGCAACGATTCCTACAGCAGACATAAGCGGAACGCTGACCGATGCTCAGGTTGCGGATAATCTGACAATCAACGGCGGCACGGTTGATAACAGTATCATCGGCGGAACAACACCGGCAGCAGGCGCGTTCACAACATTAAAAGTGACCGGAGGCACACCGGCAGCAGGCAAGGTGCTTACTTCTTCGGATGCTTCGGGAACTGCCGCATGGCAAGGCGCTGCATTTGAAAAAACAGGCAATCTTATCAGGGCTACAAACGGTTTTGCTGACTATGAAAATGATGATTTTGTATTCGGCTCTCCGCAGTTGGCAGATGACGGAGATGTCAATCATCGTTCCCGCATGTTCTTTGACAAAAACAAAGGAGCATTCCGGGCAGGGTATATGACCGGTATGCATTGGGATGATGGCAGTGTGGGATT
>DYRK01000388.1:2625-5828 GCA_020718785.1 Desulfatirhabdium butyrativorans
CATTCCGGGCAGGGTATATGACCGGTATGCATTGGGATGATGGCAGTGTGGGATTATATTCCATAGCAACGGGGAGGGATACCATCGCCAGCGGAGATTATTCCACGGCAATCGGAGCTGGCACCACCGCCAGCGGAGATTATTCCACGGCAATGGGGGATTCCACCGCCGCCAGCGGAGACTATTCCACAGCAATGGGGAGAGATACCACCGCCAGCGGAATCGTTTCCACGTCAATGGGGTATTGCACCACCGCCCAATCCTTTGCGTCATTGGTTATCGGTCAATTTAATACCGTCTCAGGCAGTGCGGGCAGTTGGGTTGCCGCTGACCCTGTTTTTGTCATCGGCAACGGAACAAGTGTCGCTGCACCGTCCGATGCTTTTGTTGTATATAAAAACGGTTCAATCTCTTCATCTACCGGCGCATCTCTGACCGCAGGCGGTACATGGACAAATTCCAGCGACCGCAACGCCAAAGAGAATTTTGAAGAAGTCAATACCCGTGAAATTCTGTCTGCTCTTGTGAATATTCCCGTAGAAACATGGAATTACAAAACACAGGAAGACAGTATCCGTCATATCGGACCTATGGCGCAGGATTTTTATTCTGCTTTCAAGGTCGGTGAAAATGATAAAACCATTACCACAGTTGACGCAGACGGCGTTGCGCTTGCGGCAATTCAGGGTCTGAACAGCATTGTCGAGGAACAGAAAGCAGTCATAGCGCAGCAGCAGGCAACCATTGACAATTTGAAAGCACGGTTGGAGTCGTTGGAGGCAAAGATAGGGAAGTAAAGCAGATTCTGAACAGGATTTTCAGGATTAAAGGATTGACAGGATTGATATAACAGTTTAAAATCCTGTTCATCATATAAATCCATCAATCCGGAGTGCAAAAATAGAGCGCAGCGATTTTTTGCAGTGTGTGCGAAAAAGCGCTTCGCTCTATTTTCGCACTCCGGAACTTTTCGACCTGCTGACTCTCATCAGTTTGTCCAAATTCTCTCTGGCGAAATCAATGGATGGGTCTATCATCAGCGCAAGCCCGTAATACTGAATTGCCTTTTCTTTTTCTCCCATATCCCGATAATTAGAAGCAATATTGGCATAGTCAATAGCCGAACCGGGATTCAGGCGAATGACTTGCTGAAAGCATTCAATGGCTTTTTCATGCTCTCCGAGTTTGAAATGACAGAAACCCATGAGATTATAAATATCGGTCCGGTCCGGGTCATAGCTCTCTCCTTTTTTAAGGATTTCAATCGCTTTCCGATAGTCGCCCTTTTCCTTCAGACAGATGCCCATGTAAGAATAAATATCAGGAATATTCTGAGGATCAGGATCAAGATCGAGAGCCTGCCGATAATACTGCAATGCGGTTTCATTATCGTTTATGGAAAGATGGGCGGTTCCGAGATAAAATTTGATATAGTATTTTCCCGGAAGTTTATGCTCCATTTTTTTGAGTTCGGGAATAGCCCGTTCCGGTTCATTTTTTTCCGAAATCAGTTTGGCGGCAAACATACCCATGCCGGTTCCGAGCGCGCGTTCCCTGAAATGCGCGCCGGGGATAATCGTATAAAAGGCCGGAATCCGAAGCAGCGGGTGGGTGATATTGACGGTAAAAACTTCCATATTTTTCCGGGACAGGGCAGCGACCAGATTCTGAACCTCGGTTTTTATGTTAGGATTCGAGAGATCGGGAAGTTCGGCAATATCAACATGACGGTCGCTGTGAATGACAAAATCCGCTTCTTCGATGCTTTTGAATTTGGGAAGACCGCTGGCAACGTAATTTGATCCGGTATTGAAATCACCCGCGAGCTGGGCAGCCTCGGTCAGAGCGCGGCTTAATGCTTTCTGCGGATCAGGCGTTGTTCCCGCAGTCCAGACAATTTCGCTTTTTTTCCGGAAAAGTCGCTGGATCATAAGCCAGAATGCCCGCCGTGGGAATCCCCATGTCTAAGGAAAAATCCGAAAGCCAGAATTTCACGCCGATATTCCGGTATTTTTGTATCAGGTCTGCAACCACGGGATCAGAGACCGAATCCGGGCGGATAAGCGGTGTTTTCAGGCGGTTGCGGCTGATAAGAGAGGATACGTGCCGCTCCGCAATTTCGCAGATTCCCTGACTCAGAGCCTCTTCCGCACAGTTTCCCGCAGACGGTCCGTTGAATTCGTTGATCGCGAAAAACCAGTCAAAGGGAATCAGCACCTCCTCGTTTCGGCTGAGATTATAGCCACGGATCCATTTTAACGGAAGATTTTCAAATAAATCCCTGAGAATATCCGAGTCTTGGGACTCATCATGAACCGAGCGGGCGATCATTTCAAAGCCCATTGCCTTTTCTTTAATATCGCGGTATTTCCCGAAAAAAAAATTCTCCGGATTTCCGTTGAAACTGAAAAAACTGAAGCGTTCAGCCAGTTCCATGACCGCGCTGGCTTCTGCCTGTTCGGGGCTTGTCCATGACCGCGCTGGCTTCTGCCTGTTCGGGGCTTGCGCCTTTGCCCATCTGTTTTTTTGTTCCGATGACCGAAACCGCATCTTTGCCGCAAGTGCTGAAATATACAGGGATTCCCAGCCTGCCGGTGTCAATTCGGACTGTGTTTTCCAGAATATCGAGATTCAGGGTTCTCAATTTTTCTCTGAAGCGATTGACAGTTTCTTCGGGACGCAGTATTTTGTCCTGATCCCGCGTGAAGGTTTTAAACGCATCCTTTAATATCATCTTGTGATTCATTCCTTTTTTTCGGTTTATGATCGGGGAATATAAAAGAAAGGCTGCTGTTTGTAAAGCAAAGAGATGATATGCGGAACAGAAACTGTCCGCGGGGAGCCTGTTTTTTTCGGAAAAACAAAAAAAGTGAATTTTTTTGTTGACAGCCCGGTTTTTTGTCTGCTATACAGAAAATCCTCTTTGGGGATGTAGCTCAGATGGGAGAGCGCGACATTCGCATTGTCGAGGCCAGGGGTTCGAATCCCCTCATCTCCACCACACCTATTTCTTTTTCCTTTTTTGACGTTTCAGGGTGATAAGGCAATCATCGTATGAAACTCAGATCAAAATTCGTGTTCCGATTTTTGGGGAGACACAAAGATGCTGATTTCCTGCTTACATTACAAAATATCCGGACAGGTAAAGCTTAAAGGTTTCCCAAAAATTTAATTTTAACTTGTAAAGCCTTATCTGATGGGTA
>DYRK01000025.1 GCA_020718785.1 Desulfatirhabdium butyrativorans
AAGCCGTTTTGTGTCTGTTTCAGCAGAAGTATCTGAAAAATTGTCCGGTAGTGTGTCAAGTTTCTTTGACACAGGGAGCAGGCTGACCCTGCAATCCGGAGAAGCCCGCTAAAATTTTGTTTCACTCATATTTTCAGTAAAATCAGTTTGCTATACTGCAGTTTCCTGTTGTATGCAACGAAAGAGTTGCTATTTTATGAGGTCTCTATTATTAAGGTGTAGGTCACACTACCGGACAATTTTTCAAACCGTTTTGCCGAAACAGACACAAAAACGGCTTGCAAAGCCGTTTTACTGTAAAACGATTTTGTAAAACGTTTTTTTTGATAAAATCAGAAGGTTATAAATTTTTATCCGGTAGTGTGGGTGTAGGTAATAGGGTCGGTATCAAGACTTATCTCTGACCCATGACCCTTGACAAAGGAGAAGATTATGAAAAAAATGATTATTTTTCGGGCAGTTACTGCCGGGATGATTTTCTTTTTCCCTTTACATGCCCTGAGTCAGTGTGCGGAGGGCAATTGCAAAGACGGAGTGGGAACATACCTGTTTCCTAACGGCGACAGATATGTCGGACAATTTGAAAACGGGAAAAAAAGCGGTCACGGAACTTACACCTATCCTGACGGCAAAAAATATGTGGGTCAGTTTAAGAACGACAAATTCAACGGACAGGGAACCATGTATATGCCGGACGGAGCAAAACTTACGGGACCGTTCAAAGACGGCGGATTTTACGGAGAAGAGGTTTCCGCTCCTCCGGTTCATGTAAAACATCCGGGAACCTGTATCATGGGAGACTGCAAAGAAGGTCAGGGGAGCATGAACTTTCCGAATGGCGACAAATATGAAGGGCAGTACAAAAACAGCAAGAAGAACGGTGAAGGAACCTATACTTTTCCCAACGGCGAAAAATACACCGGGCAGTTAAGGGATGACGAATTCAACGGACGCGGAATTTATACCTTTCCCAACGGCAGCAGGTATGAGGGAGAATTCGCGGACGGCAGATTCAGCGGCAAAGGACTTTACACCTTTCCTGACCGTTCCGCCTATCAGGGGGATTTTGCACGCGGCACATTCAACGGACAGGGAACCTATACCTCAGCCGAAGGCGTAAAAACTGCCGGACAATTCAAGGACGGTGTTTTTGTCGGGAAGTAGGGGCATGCCGGCGGCGTGTCCCTACGGGTGGCGTACCTATCCTCGGAAAAAAAATTGACAATTTTCAATTCATGAATTCAGGCAGATACGCACATGAAGGATCAGGAAAAAACTAAAGAACAACTGATTGAGGAAACAGAAGCCCTGCGAAGACGCGTCGCGGAACTGGAATCAAAAATTGCCGCGTCCGAATCAAAGGCAGCCCGGACAGATTCGATTCCCAAAGAGCGTGCGCCGCGGACAGAAATTAACGCATCCATCGAATTCATAGCGGATTTCGATATTGTCGAGGCTAAGGGAATCAATTTTTCCGACAGCGGAATCTGTTTCGAACTGAATGAAGATTTACCCTTTGAAATGCAGTTCAGCCTTGAAGGAAAAATACACCGGTATCGGGCATGTCTTGTCTGGGTGAAACGGATGTGCAAAGGCGGGTATCGTTTCGGAATGCAGTTTGTTCCGCCTGAATCATATCCGCGATTCTGAATTGAAATTTGAAAAAAAGAGAAGAGTTTTCAGTTTTTTTGAAAACTCGATAGAAAAAATGGCTGAATACCAAAACAGGGAAAGGTTCATTCCTTTTCGGAAATCGGAAATGGTCGGTTTTCTCTGCAAAGAGGGAACCCCGGGTTCGGAAGACCGCGAGATATTCCGAACCTTCTGCAACATGCTGGCAAGTATCCTTCATTATGAATTTCACAAAAAATCGGAAATTCTGAAAGAAAATTACCATCCCTTCAATCCGGATACAGACACGCGGGCTTTCTGCAGTTATTCTCCGGAAGACCTCGGAAGATGTGAGGACAATCTTCTCGAAAATTTAAAAAAAATCTTAAATGACGCCAATTACTCGCAGATTACCGAAAAAGACCTGAGGTATGCCATTGAAAAAGAGTCTCTTTTCAAAATCAGCCTGTTTGTGGATTTTGATGATTTTGAAAGACAGATTATTTTCTGCCGCGGGTCCGGTGCTGAAAAAAAAATTGTCAGAAAATGGTTTTTCAGAAAAGCGGAAACAGATATTCCTGTTTTCAAACGGGCAGCCATGCTTATAAAATTCAAAGATGCAGCTTATTTTGAAACAAAAAAGCGGAAAAACCTTCAGTTCGAACCCGGAAGCATGATTATAAAACTCTTCAAGAATGTCCCGCGCGCGGATATGGAAATGCTTTTTCCTAATACTCAGGTTCGGATGAAGCTGAAAGACAAAGTCCTCATGGGAGGAAGCGCGGTTGCCGGCGGAGTCGCGGTTATACTCAAAGCCGGGGCAGGACTGATAGCGATGGCTTCTGTGCTGTGGTTTATGATCGCCGCGTTTGTAATGTCAGGCGGCAGAATCCCTGTCCCGGAATCTGCCGAAGTGTCCGCGATGGTCGGCGGCGTAAGCGCGCTGGCAGTGATCGGGGCTTTTATCCTGAAACAGTGGAACAGTTATAAAAACCGCAAAATCCGTTTTATGAAAACACTTGGAGACAATCTCTATTTCAAAAATTTGGACAACAATGCCGGAGTGTTTCACCATCTTACAGATGCCGCGGAAGAAGAAGAATGCAAAGAAGCAATGCTGGGATATTATTTTCTGCTCCGAGCCGAAAACGGTCTGAGCGAATCCGCGTTGGACGATGCAGTCGAAGACTGGTTCGAAAAGGAATATAACATCCTGATTGATTTTGAGATAAAAGATGCTTTGCGAAAGCTGAAGGAATTGAAACTGTGCAGAGTTGCCCGGCAAAATGAAAACGGAAAAGATGTTTATCAGGCGGTCTCTCTTAATGAGGCTTGCAAAATATTGGATGATATCTGGGATAATTATTTTCAGTTCGATGTCTGAAAAATGTTTCCGGAGTGCAACAAAGGAGGCTGGAGATGTCTGATGAGACAAAACACAAGGCAGAGACATACATCAGTGCTTCTGTTCTGATGATTTTGGCAGGAATCGCCGTATGGATTTTTCTGGCTCAGTTTCATTTTAATCCCGCAGTTCTGCCGACAGCGTCCTTGTCATCGGGCAATACCGGACAATCTTCTGCTCCTGAGACAAAAACTGTTCAATCGCTGATATCTCTGCCTGAAAATGCGGCACCGCTGACTAAGCCCGAAGTATTTGATGCCGGCAGTCTGTCAGACAAAATTGACGGAAAAGCCGAACTGTATCTGTCAGCGGGATTTCTACAGCTTAAATGTCAGCGAATTACGGAAAGCGGCAATCCCGAGTCATGGTCGGAAGTTTTTGTCTATGACATGGGAAATCCCGACAATGCCTTTTCCGTGTTCAGTTCCCAACGCCGGCAAGATGCGGAACCGCTCGATGTCTCGGAATATTCCTATCGGACAAAAAATGCTCTTTTTCTGGCTCATGGCAATTACTACCTTGAAATAATCTCATCTGCGGCTTCGGAAAAAAATTTTGACTTCATGAACACGGTCATAAAGAATTTTATCCGTGACAATCCGGTAAAATCCGCAGCAGCACTTCGTGAGACGGATTTGTTTCCCGAACCCGGGCTGATTGAAAACAGCATCGCTCTGCTGTCTGCGGATGTGTTCGGATATAATGAACTGAACCGGGTTTTTACGGCGGGTTATAAAATCGGCGGCACCGAACTTACGGCATTTCTCTCCCGGCGTGAGACATCCGAAGAGGCGGCACGGCTTGCATCGGGCTTTCATGCTTTTCTCATGACTTTCGGAGCCAAAGAACAGAATCCGAGTGTGCAGATCGGCAATGCAAAACTCGTGGAGATCATGGAAAGCTATGACATCATATTCAGCCGGGGTACTTTTTTGGGAGGCATTCATGAAGCAGAAAACAAAGAAGCAGCAGAAAAACTGGCAGACAGCTTATATCGGCATTTACCAGATTAACGGCAGAATTCGTTTGCGGGTTTTCGCAAATTCGGCGTATCCGTCAATTCTAAACAGGGTTTTTTCTTCAATATAAATTCTCAATATAATTGCAGGAAATAATATCAGAAAAAATACAGAAAAAGTAAGCAGGTTAAAAAAATAAATGACTATCCCGATATTGGCAATAATCATCCCTGCATAAGCCGGATGTCTGATCTGCTGATAAGGACCGTTTTTTATTATTATATGTTCATCAACTTCCCTGACAATATGGGAATAGTATTTGCCCAATGTTTTGACAGCCCAAAGTCTGTAAAATAACCCTGTCAGAAATAAAGAAAATCCTGTCAGATGTAAAAAATTTGGTTTATCCCATATAGAGTTGAACCATAAAGCGGAAAGAATTGTCAAAGCCTGACCAATGGCATAAATTTCACAAGTCCCGAAATCATGGGTCTTATTCCCCTTTTTCATTTCATTTTTTGATACCTTTGATTCGAGAATCATCCACAATAAATAAATACAGACAAATAATACATCGAAATTGAAGATAAATTCTCCCCATATATTTTTATTGCCGAGTCTCATAAATGAAACAATGCAGATCAGAGTCATCAGTGTCAGAGACATTATTATAGGTGTGATATTTCTCATATTCTCAATCGGAGGAGTGCAAAAATTCCTTTTTTGCATATAGGTTATTCGGAGGAGTGCAAAAATTCCTTTTTTGCACCAGCTTTTTTGCAAAAATATAATTTTTGCACTCCTCCGAAATCCGTTCTCAAAAAGTCAAGTTATTTTTCTGAAAAACGGTATCTCTCAACAGACAGATCCGCCTGAGTATCCGTATCGTCAAACCACAGGCCCGGAGCCGGGAGCCAATCGTCCAAGGCATTCGGCGTGGCGTCTCTGCCGGTAAGCACAAAACGGCTCACATTTTCCGCAATCCGTGCGCTGCATGGGGTTTTCAGCCAGCGCGTGGCATCAAGCATATTTGACGGCAGCACAATCAAGCCTTTGCTTACATCTTCACTCGGCGATTCTATCACTACGGATCCGTCAATACCCAGCGCAGAAGAGGCATCCACTGCACTGCCCCATGACTCGACAAAATGATCGGCAATCAGATGAATATTGCCGCCCCGTCCCTCCCAGGCATTGGCTCGGATTTCGCTCTGATTCATAATCGTCCATACCGGCGGGCTGATGTCAATGTCTCCGGCATCATTTCCGCCTTTTTTGATACTGGTCGTAATTTTGCTGTCTGTCATGTGATACTGCCCGCCGACAGAGATGAGGATTTTCCCTTTGCCTGCATTTTCTGCCTGAGTCGTAATAGCGCTGTTATTCTCCAATCTTATGGAACCGGTACTGCTTATTGTAATCGTACCTGCATCGCCCGCTTTGTCTGACAGGGAAGAACTGGCTGAAGAAACGGAGGAGCCGTTATTTAAAGAAAATGTGCCGATATTCAGCGTAATATCTCCGGCTGAACCTTCTCCTACGGTCTCTGTAGTTATAGAACTGCTGTTATTCAGACCGAGCATTTTTCCGATATCCATAGTAATGGTTCCGGCATTTCCTCCGTTGGCTTGGGTTTCACTGGCAGAAGAAATCGAAGCACCGCTGGCGATTTCTACCTGATCGGCTTTAATATCTATGATGCCGGCATTGCCCGGTCCCTCGGTGCTTGCTGTGACGCCGCCTTCGTCTTCGAATACGATCTGACCAGCCTCGATAAATATATTTCCTGCATCTCCGGCATAGTCTTCTTTGCTGAATGCGGAGGTATAGACTTTGCCGGCTATTTTTTCTCCTTTTGAATTATAGGTTACTCCGGAAAACAGCAATGAGTCCGACGCTCTTAGAATCACATCTCCGCCCTTTCCGCTGCCGTCAGATTCGCTTCGGATTCTGCCGCCGTCAGTAAAAAAGATATTTTTTGCGATGATTTCAATGATTCCGCCCGCGCCGTCCTCCGCTTCTTTTCCCCATCGGGTGCCGGATAAAATCTGGCTGTCAGACACTTGAACCGAATCCGCAGGACTGCCCTCAAGCCCGGAAATCTTTATCTGTCCGCCGTTTCCGCCGCCGTCATAGGTGTCGCTGGAGATATTGCCTTTGTTTGACAGAGAAAATTTCGGGCTTTCAATCAGAATGGTCCCGGCATCTCCCGCGTCTGCATCTTCGCCCATCGCATTGGCGAAAATTTTGCTCTCCGGGTCGGAAATAGCAACAGATTCCCAAGCCCGTAAGCTGATATTTCCGCCTTTTCCGGTTCCGTAAGTATCACTGGATATCGCGCCGCCGGCAGTAACAGACAGATTTTTTGTTTCTATCAGCACGTTTCCTGCATCACCGGATTCCCAAGCATCGGCAAAGACTCTGCTGAGATCGGAAATACTCAGAGATCCGGCAGCAACAATATTGATACTTCCCCCGCTTCCGCTGCCGTCTGCATTACTGAAAATATCGCTGCTTCGGATAGAAATCCTATCTGCCCGAATATCCGTCACACCGGCATCTTTATCTCTTGTATCTGCTTCTACTTTGCTGCTGTCAGCAACAAACTCTCCTCCCCGAATAAAGATACTCCCCGCGCCTTCTCCGCTGACACTGAGAAGTGCGTGATCAAGACTTATCGTTCCTGTTTTTTCCGAAGAAATATCCAAACCCGATGCTGTGGGAATGACTTCGCCTTTAGAAGTAATACTTGCAATATCAATTCTGCCTTCAGGTGCAAAAAGTGTTCCCAAAGGCACATCTTCCGTCTTTGTCTCATCAATCTTATCTTGATAATAGACGCCTCCCATTTCAATGTTTCCGGCGATCACAGAGATGGTATTTCCTTCGGAAACAGAAAGTCCTGACGGAATTTCCGCTTCAAGCTGCTTACCTTCAAACGTGACGGGAGAGATAATGTCATCTAAAAAACCGAAGGCTGTGGGCGATGCTGCGGAAAGCACTTCGTTTTTCATGGGCATGGCATAAAATCGCTCATTTTCTCCCATACGCAGATAATCTGCAGTGCTGACATGAAAAGACCCGCCGATATCTAAAGAAGCATTTGCGCCGAACATGATGCCTGCCGGATTAAGGAAATAGAAATTTGCATCCGGAATTGTCGAGCGCAGTTTTCCGTCAATCCACGACGAATTACCGCCTGTAACTCGGCTGATGATATTCTGAACGAAGTTCGGTCCGCTGAAAGTTGCGCTTTCATCTTTATTGATGTTGAATGTCTGAAAGCTGTGAAACAGATTCGCTCCGGTCTGCTGTCCGTATCCGGCTTTGATATTATAATCGGGCCCGGGTATTGATCCGTCCGTCCCCATGGTTCCGTCCATAAGGACCTGAGCGTAAACCGAAGATTGGAGCGAAAAATAAGCAGTTATGATAGCAAATCGTAAGAAACGGCTTTTCATAAGATTATCTCCTTGTTTATCATAGTTATCGTAGGGTGGGTTGAGCAAAGCGAAACCCACCTTTTTTGTTGAACGGAATACTGCTAATGAGTGATTCTCAATATAATCCCGTTATCGCCTACGGTGAAGATTTCCGATTCCGAAAGCCCCCATACTTTTCTGAGATGCCTGTAAGTACCGGTTCCGCTTTTATGCCAATCCGTGCCCTTATAATGGAGAATTGTGCCGTTATCTCCTGCGGCAAAAACATTGGTCCCGGATGTCCCCCATATGCTGTAAAGCGATTCGGAAGTAATACTTTTCATCTGCGACCATTCCATCCCGTTATAATGCAGAACAATACCCGAATTTCCCACGGCAAAGATATCAGTGCCGGAAGTTCCCCATACGCTGTAGAAGCACTCGGATGTACCGCTGTCGCTTTCTAACCAGTCCGTACCGTCATACTGAAGAATAGTACCGTTATTTCCTACAGCAAAAATATCTGTTCCGGAAGTTCCCCATAGAGCGTAAAGCCGCTCGGATGTTCCGCTGTCCATTTTGGACCAATCCGAACCGTTATATCGAAGAATCGTTCCATTGTCTCCTACAACAATGATGTCGGTATCGGAAAAGCCCCGGACGCCGTAGATCCACTCAGTAGTATTGCTATTCATCTCTTGCCATACGCTGCCGTTATAGTGCAGAATGCTTCCATTTCCGCCCACAGCAAAGATATTCGATGAACTGCTTCCCCATATATCATAGAGATAATCTCCGGGTTCACGGAGCGTTTCCTGCCATTTTGCGCCGTTAAAATGCAGAATCACCCGGTTTCGCTGCGAACTGTCGTAATCAAAAGTTCCGCCCACAGCAACCATATCGGCCTCGGAACTTCCCCATATACTTTTAAGCCAGACCGATACGCCGCTGCTCATTTTAAGCCATTCCATTCCGTCATAATGGAGGATAACCCCGTCATGTCCTACTGCAAAGATATCAGACTCCGAATTGCCTCCGATTCCGTAAAGCCAATCCGATGTCCCACTGTCTGCCTCATGCCACTCGCCGTCATAGTACAGAATGGTTCCGGCATTGCCCACAGCAAAGATTCTTGAACCGTCCTCGCTTATTCGAAGTGCTTTGAGATTTTCAGATGTCCTGCTGTTCATAGCCTGCCAACCGGTTCCGTCATAGTGAAGGATTCTGCCCATATCTCCGACTACAAAGACATCGGAACCGGAGCTTCCCTGAATCGCAGCTAACCTTCCGGATGTGCCGCTGTTCATGCTTTGCCACGTGCTTCCGTCATAGTGCAGGATGACACCGTTTTCTCCGACAGCGAATATATCTGATCCGCTATATCCCCATATACTGTACAGAGCATTTTCTGTTCCGCTGTTCATGGATATCCATGCGGTTCCGTCATAATGCAGAATTGTACCGACATTTCCGACCGCAAAAACATCTGTTCCGGAACTTCCCCATATTCCGTAAATCGCTTCGGATGTAGCGACGGATATCCGCTTCCAGACTGTGCCGTCAAAGTGAAGAATAGTTCCTGCATCTCCCACGGCAAAGATATCCGACAGGGAATTTCCCCACATATCTCTCAGGATTTCGGATGTCTCAGCAGTCATAACCGTCCATACCGCCCCCTCATATCTGAGAATGGTTCCTGCATCTCCCACGGCAAATATCTTCCCTGAAATACTCCGGACAGCGTTGAGCGTATTGCCCGTGGGAAGCGGATTGCCCCAATCCCAAGACACCGGCGCATATTCGCTCTTTTGATTGACCTTTATCGTAATGATCGCCCTGACCGTGTCTTTGTCGTCTGAGACTTCAACCGTCAGCAGATATTCAGGATTTATATCGTAATTCAGATAACTCCCGTTTTTGACCTTGATCTCGCCGGTCTTACTGTCAATGACAAATACCTTGTCCGTATTGCCCTCTGTAATACTATAGGTCAACTGTCCTGTAGTACCGCTTGCGCTTACTGTTCCGACAGATGTTCCTTCGGTGCTGTTTTCATCCACAGAGAAAGTCCGATTTTTCACCGAAAGCTTGTCTTCATCTACATTGACAATCGCTATTGTAATAGTCGCCGAATCGCTCTTTGTACCGTCCGAGACTTCAATCGTCAGCGAGTACGACGGGGTAGTTTCATAGTCCAGTCGGCTGCTGTCTTTGACTGTAATTTCGCCGGTTTTACTGTTGATTCCGAAAATATTGTCCGTATTTCCTGCGGCAATTCTGAAGGTCAGAGACGCTGTGCCGATAGCTGCAACTGTGCCGACAGAGGCTCCGTCAGGGCTGTCTTCATCTATCGAAAACTTTTGGTTATTAATCAGCGCGCCCGGTTTATTGACATTCACCGTCACAGCTGCTGTAACCGTATCTTTGCCGTCGGAAACCTTTATGGTCAGCACATAAACCGGTTCGCTTTCATAATTCAACCCGGCGTCTTTATTCACCGTGATTTGTCCTGTAGAACTATTTATCGCAAAGATATCTTTCGTATTCCCTGCGGTAATGCTGAACAACAGGGTATCCGAAGGACCGCTGGCAATAACTGTTCCTACAACCGTTCCCTGAACTGCGTCTTGATCCACCGAGAAAGCCTGATCTTTTACCGTCAGCTTATCTTCATTGAGATCATTGATGTTTATAGTAATTCTTGCCGTAACCTTATCGCTTCCGTCAGAGATATCAAGGGTCAGCACATAAGTCTGAGTGGTTTCGTAATTCAAACGGCTGCCATCTTTGACGGTAATATGACCGGTTCTGCTGTTGATCTCGAAAGCCTCATCTGTGTTGCCTGAAATAATAGTAAAGGTCAGAATATCCGAAGGACCGCTCGCGACTATCGTAGCAACAGATGCGCCGTTAGAACTGTTCTCATCTATCGAAAAAGTCTGATCTTTCACCGAAAGCCGGTCTTCATTGACATCATTGAGACTGATCGTAATATTGGCAGTCACGGTATCGGTGCCGTCAGAGACCTGAACCGTCATGGTATAATCCGGTCTGGTCTCATAGTCCAGTTCACTGCCGTTTCTCACCGTTATCTCACCGCTTTCTTCGACTATTTCAAAGGCATTGTTTGTATTGCCCGCTGTGATAGCAAATGTCAGCGTATCTGCCGGATCCGCATCGCTTGCCGAAACTGTTCCTAGCGATGTTCCGTCAAGACTGTTTTCGTCCACGGAAAAATGCTGATCGCTCATCACCGGCGGATGATTTGCCCCGGTTTCTTCGATATTGCCGATATTGATCGTGATGGTCGCAGAACCTTTGTTTTTGCCGTCAGACACCTCAACGATCAAGGCATAAACAGAAAGGCTTTCATAATCCAACTGCGCTCCGTCATTGACCGTCATCTCTCCGGTTCTGCTGTTGAGAATAAAGGCTTCATTCGTATTTCCCGATAGAATAGCATAAGTCAAAGTCGCTCCCGGTTCCGAACTTTTTGCTGCAACAATGCCCACAGATGTGCCGCCGGGGCTGTTTTCATCTATCGAAAAAGTCTGGTTATTGATCATAGCATCCGGTTTGTTGATATTTATCGTCATTTTGGCGGACACAGTAGTTACACTATCAGAGACTTCAACCGTCAGAATATAGACAGGAACAGTTTCGGCATTCAAACGGCTGCTGTCATTCACCGTAATACGACCGGTTCCGTCAATAGCAAAGACTGTATCCGTGTTGCCTTCCATAATAGCAAAAGTGAGAGTATCCGACGGACCGCCGGCAACAACTGTCCCGACAGATGCGCCGTCAGCACTCCCCTCGTCAATCGAAAATGCCTGATCTTTGACGACCAGTTTATCTTCATTGACATCGTTGACCGTTATCGTCACTGTTGCCGTAACTGTCGTAGTACCGTCGGATACTTCGATCATCAGCGTATAACTCGGCGTGCTTTCATAATCCAATCGGCTGCCGTCATTGACCGTAATATTTCCTGTGCTGCCGTTAATGGCAAAAGCCTCGTCAGTATTTCCCTCGGTGATACGATAGCTCAGTTCGGCTATTGGACCGCTGGCGACAAGAGTTCCCACGGCAGTTCCTTTAGCACTGTTTTCATTCACGGAAAAGCTCTGATCGCTTACGGTCAGTTTGTCTTCATTCACATCCTTAACAGTGATTGTAATTGTTGCCGTATCTGTAGCAATACTGTCCGAGACCTGAACGATCAGCGTATAAGCGGTGCTGCGCTCATAATCGAGTTCACTGCCGTTTCTTACCGTAAGTTCGCCGGTGCTGCTGTCTAACGCAAAAGCATTGTTGATATTCCCTGACGTAATACTATAAGTCAAAACATCTCCGTCCGCGTCGTTAGCGGCAATCTTTCCGGCAGGTGTTCCGCTCACGCTGTTTTCATTAACGGAAAAGGTCTGATCTTCTGATACCGGAGCAGAATTCGGCGTCTCTTCATTGATGTCATTGAGAGTAATACCAATTGTTGCCGTAATGCTGCTCACGCCGTCAGACACGGTTACGGTCAAGGTATAGGTCGGATTTGTCTCATAGTCCAACCCTCCCGCGTTTTTCACCGTAATCTTGCCGCTACTACTGTCTATCGCAAAGACCTCATTGCTGTTTCCTGCGGTAATACTGAAAGTCAGTGTACCGGTTCCGCTGGCTGCAACTGTTCCGACAACTGTATTTTCCGGGCTGTTCTCATTCACCGAAAAGCTCTGATTTTCTACAGCAAGCTCCGATTCTTCTGTTTCAGGGACTTTTTCGGTCTCAGCCAGATAATTGGCAATATTTCCGGCTTCATCTCTGAATTGGATATAGATTTTCTTGGGGCCCTCTCCTTCGGTCAAACGCCAGTTCTGCTCCTTGACCCGAGTTTCCCAGTCTCCGCCCTGTCCGTAGCCGCTGTTGCTGAGATACACTTCTTTGACTCCGGTTGCGCCCAAAATCAGCACAATGGCAGAACCGGATGTGCGTTCAGGAACAATAACCATGCCGTTGGAAGGCGGAATCGTATCTATACGGAATTCACGGCTTGCCGTAGGTCCTATTTTTCCTCTGTCATCCACCGCGGCAACATGAAAATAGAATGAGACATCATCGCCGGAAAGCTCAGGGCTGGTGACTTTTCTTGTTTCAACCGGAAGCATCCGGGGCGCGTTGCGTTTGGTGATTTCATAGTCCGAAATCTGATTAAATTCATAATAATAACTCTCATCATAACCGCTTCCCGAAGGCTCCCATGTCACCGTTATGTACGGATTATTGGATACAATCGCATCATGAGTTAAACTTGCAAGTTCTGTAGGTGCGCGGACCTCATCATCTCTCAATACATGGCTCGGTGAACGCAGTGCAGTGACCGCTCCGGGCTTGCGGTATTTCATAGAGCCGTCCGTAGATCGGCTGAATCGGAAATGTACGGTCGTATCGGCGGAGTAGTACTTCGCCTCCGCAGGCGATTGGTCCGGATCAGCCGGATTCTCGACGCCCGTATCATAATCCGGGCTTTCGCCCTGTCCTGCCCATTGAATCAGAAGTTCTTCATCGCCCCTGAGCGCGGTAAATTTCAAAGAATAGGATTCTTCGGGATTCAGACCGCCGAATTTGAAACTGCCGTCCTCATTTGCAAACAGAAAGGTCACATATTTGCCGGTAGCATCAAATATATCAACCATAAAGTCAATGCCCTGAGTCAGTTCGCCGCTCTGTTCCATGATCGTACCCGAAAGCTCGTTTTCCGATCCCCGATTGAGAATAAAATCCACCGTACTGCCTATCCGCCGTGCGCCTTTGGAAATCGGCGGATAATTATGTGCATAAGCCGTGATCACATAGTCGCTCATGGGATTGTTCTGCGGATCGTAATACTTCAAGGCATTGATCACATATCTGCCCTCTTTGTCTGTCACAGCCATCCCGGAATAATCCGGTATCCCCTTCATGGATTCGGAATAGGCTTCCACTCGAACGCCTGCAAGAAATTCACCGGTGATATTGTCTTTGACTAGCCCGGAAACAGAGCCGGAGGCGGTAAGGAAAAAATCAATCCCGGCTCCCGGAAACTGATTCGTCTTTGTCTCTCCCATATAATTTTCCGCAACAACAGTGATATTGCAGACCGCATCTCCCGGCACATTGCCGATGTTATACTGCCCGGCTCCGTCGCTGACCGTTTTTCCCACAAAATAATCGGCTTCGGAAATCGCAATGATTTGAGCGCCTTTGATCGGCTTGCCGCTGAACTTCTCTGTTACGGTTCCGATGAGATTCATTCCGATAGTCATTTCGATGTTTATCGTATCGCTTTCGGAAGGTACGGAAACATTCTCTTTGCTGAAAAAGGCATAAACAGAATCTTTCGGGGGACGAGCGGTCAGTATATAGTCATCTGCTTTCGGAAGTCCGTCAATAATATATTTTCCGGAACTATCTGTCACCGACCATATATTGCCCCGAATGCCCAAAGACAGAGACCATACCTCCACTGTAACATCGGGAATCGCTCTGCCGGTGTTATCCGTGACGATGCCTTCCAGTTTATACCCTTCACGGGTATTCAATATGAAATTTACGACGCTGCCGCTGGCAATGTCGTACTTTTCCTGCGGCAGAGTAAACCAGTCGGGCCGGACAGAAACCGTATAGTCTCTGCTCTTGGGCAGCCCCTTGACCGAATATCTGCCGTTTACATCCGTAAATACCCCGTTTCCTGACTGCTGCAATTCCGAATAAGCCTCGGCCCACATCAGGGAAAGAGGATATCCGTCTTTGTCGGTCACGGTTCCGCTGATACTTTCCACTTCGCTTATGACAATATCAATATTGACGGCATTCCCCAGGGCAGTATTGACCGAGGATGCAAGGGAGCGGTTTCGGACGGTTTTTTCACTGTTGTAGAAAAAGGAGCCGAGATCGGTATCCCGGACTTCCACTTTGTAGTCAACCGCGGGGCCCAGTCCTTCGATAATATAAGTTCCGTCCGATAAGGTTTCAGTGCTGCCGTAGTATCCGCTCGATTTGGACCAGGCTTCCACAGCGATTCCGGCAACAATATCTCCGTTTCCGTTCATCACTTTGCCGGAAATAGTCGTTCCGGGATGAAGCCGGAAATTGACGATATCCTCTCCGCCATCCATAGTATCAATCAGAGCCGCATCGTCTTCTGTCGAAGCCCCTTCTTCCGTACCGTTGTAGTAATAGTCCATATATTTGTCCGAGCGCACGGAAACCGTATAATCATCTGCCCGGAGAAGTCCGCTTACCGTGTAGGGAACGATCTGCGAATCCGAGACTATGACTTTTGCGCTGCCCCCTGCGCCGGTACTGCGGGAAGATACGTCAATATATGCTGTTTCTCCGGGCAAGGCATTGCCGGGAAAAATGACTTCTCCGGAAATGCCCGCCTTGTCCGAAGAGAGCGTAAAATCAATATCAAAAGCATCCGCGTTCTTTATATTCACAATATCTGCATTTTTAAGCCGATATTTGCCGTTATAGACCTGATAGGGATAATCTTTGGAAATCAGTTCTACGACATAATCTGCCGCGGGTTTCAATCCGGTAAAACGGTAGTCGAGTGCTTGTCCTGTTCCCTTGAAATTCAGAGACTTGCTGATATTTTTCGACAGAGACGAGGCAGTGAGTTTCACTTCTTTGTCTGCTTCGAGTCCGCTTACGGTTCCGCTGATACTGCGCTCCGGCTCGTCGGCAAGCGCAAAATCCAGCACGATATCCTTATCCTCGATTTCTGCCTGCTTTGCCTCGTTCATATAATTATCGGGTTGTACCGTCACGCTGTATGTTCCGGATAAAAGCCCCTTGATTACATAATTGAATTCTTCGGACATATCTGTAACCGCAGACACGCTGCGGCCGTCTTGAGATAATGCCTCTATCCGGGTACCGGAAACCGGTTTTTCTTTGTAAGTCACGGTTCCGCGAATACTGAATCCCTTAATCAGCACGATATTCCGATTTTCCCCGGACGGTGCCACCCGTTCCGCATCTTTCCATTGATAAACCGTTCCGTTTCCATGATAAAAACCCGGAACATATCCCGGATTTCGGACAGAAATCACATAGTCAACGACATCCGATTCTAATCCGAACACTTCATATCTGCCCTGTTCATCGGTCTGGACATCGCCGCCG
Organism: Desulfatirhabdium butyrativorans; assembly: GCA_020718785.1. GTDB lineage: Bacteria > Desulfobacterota > Desulfobacteria > Desulfobacterales > DYRK01 > DYRK01. Next base: position 15,561 of record DYRK01000025.1, read on the forward strand.
GTACGGCTGGTATCGGACCAGACGCTGACTTGTATGCCCGAAGCTGCCGGAGTGTCGCCGATATAAACTATGCCTTTTATAATCGCTCCTTTATCCAGAGTAAAATCAATATGTTCAGCATTTCCGGAGAGAATATTCACCCGGTCCGCCGAATCTTCCTCGGATTTCAGACGATAGTACTGAACCGGATAATCGGATGAAAAAACCTGAACAATATAGTCTTCTGCAAGGGGCAGATTGAGAATGCGGTAAACGCCGTTTTTGTTGGAAATTGCGTTGCCCTGTTTATTTACGGGATCGGAAAATGAACGGGCAACCACTTCCGCATCTGATACTACGTTACCGTCCGGGTCTGTCACTTTGCCTGAAATCGCATAGCCGGTATCCAAATAGAAATTGATGCCGGTTGCTCCGGTACCGACGCGTTTCGCGTCTTCTTTTAGCGTAACTTCATCGTAAATCTGATAAGCATATTCCGAAGAGCGGGTTTCTACGATATAGCCTTTTGTTTCAGCCTCTTCTTCGCTGACCGCCTCGAGTCCCCATATCGTATAACGCCCGTCTTCATCGGTCTGCCCGCTGTTTCCCATAGTCAAAGCATCGGACCAGGCATTGATCCAGACGCCTTGCAACGGCGTCTTTCTGTCTGCCGCAAAAACACGCCCTTTGATATTTCCGCCCTGATTGATATTGGCAATGATATCAATGTGATTAAGAGGCGGATCCGAAGGCGTCACCATAGCTGCGTCCTTAGAGCCAAATACGCTGTAGTCGGGAATATAGTCTCCCGGTATTTTTCCTTCAGGAATTGCATAATAAAATTCAGTGTTGAATTCATCTATCCGAACCGAGATTTTATAGTCATTTGCCGGTCTCAATCCCTCAGCCCTATAGTTTCCGTCCGCATCGGTAACTGCATTGGTTCCGAATACTACAGATTCGGAAAATACGTTGACTTCAATGCCTGCAAGTCCGTTTTTACCGTCATGAACCCTGCCCCTGATCCCCGCGGCAGGGATTCTTTCCAGCGCAAAATCAATGCCCGTCAGATTTTCATTCAGCGTAGAAACAAGATCGGCTGTATTTCGGCTGTTTTTTCCGTTATAGAACTGGTAGAAATAGTCTGATGTTCCAGTCGGAGGCTTTGCCGTCACGAGCAGATTCTTTGCTCCGAGAAGTTCTTTGACCGAATATTCTCCGCTGTTGTTTGTCTCTGCCGCGGCTTTGAAAACATCTCCCTGCCAGACCTCGATTCGGCAGTTCTTCAGTCCGATTCCCGTATCAGCGGCAATGACTTTGCCGCTTATGTTTCTTCCCAAAGCCTGAATGAAGTCTTTCTTCACTTCGGTCAGGGTTCCTTCGGGACCTTTCACCATCAGCGACACAGTGTATTTGCCCACAGCCCCATAGACATGAGCCGGGTTTGCGGCCGTACTCGTCACACCGTCACCGAAATCCCAGAGCCATTCTGTAATTTCACCCTGTACTTTACGGTTGAAAGATACACTCAGCGGCAATGCGCCCTTTATCGGCGATGCTTCGAAGTCTGCCTTGAGCGGAGCGGTATTCACGACAATGCAGTTATTCTTCACGGCTGTATTTGCGCCGCCCGGTCCTTTGACCGTCAGGCTTACCGTATAGGTTCCGGGAGAAGGATATGTATAGACCGGATGCTGTGCCATGCTCTGAGAACCGTTTCCGAAATCCCAAAGCCATTCCGTAATATTTCCCTGAGAGCCGTCTGTAAAAGAGACCGCCAGCGGCACATTTCCGCTGACCGGCAAGGCATCGAATCCGGCAATCGGCGCAGCGACATCGCTCACAGTCACGGTCACGGTATCCGAGGATTTCTCTTTTCCGGTTTCGACAGTCAAGGTGAAGGTCAGAGTGATCTGTCCTCCGCTCAGTTGAGGCGCAGTAAAGTAGGGGCGGATCGCATTGACATCCGAAAGCGTGACTCCTGTTCCGCTGCTCTGTTCCCATCGGTAAACCGCAATGACTCCCAAAGACATGGACCCGTCCAGCGTCACCGTGACACCTTCGCTTACGCTCTGATCCGCTCCGGCGTGAGCTATGGGCTTATTGCTCACCGAAATCAGAGCTTCGTCTGTAGCCGAACTGAATGCAGACGGATCGCCGCCGACTCCGGCATCTGCGGTCTGACCTGCGGCGCCGATTGTCTTATCCCATGCCCGGAAAGTAAAGGTCGCTACGCCGTCCCAATCCTTATTCGGCACAAAGCGGATTCTGTGACTTTCACTCAGGAGACGAGCTTTGACAGACAAATCAACGATTCCGGTTTCGGCAGAGAAATCTGTCCACTTTCCGTCAGTGGAATATTGCCATTTACCGTTGCTGTTGTCCACAGAAATAACAGCAATAGACTCCGCCGCGATACCGTCTTTATCGCTGATTGAGCCGTCCACGACAATTTCAGCAGCACTGTTTCCGTTGTTGTCAAAAGCATTCACCTTGAGCGAAGTCAGCGTCGGCGACTGATCCGCATCTAAAACGGGCGCAAAATTGGCTTTGACAGTAATACTCGCTTCATCTGTTTCTACACTGAAAGCCGATGTTTTGCCGTTCACCGTTGTATCTGCGGTTTTGCCTGCTGTACCCTTAGTTTTATCCCAAGCCCGGAAGGTAAAAGTTGCGGTTCCGCTCCAATCTTGATTCGGCACAAAACGGATTCGGTCGGACTCGGACAACAAAAGCGATACTTCTGCTTCTATGGCAGGAAAATCCGTCCATGTGGTTCCGTTATCGGCAGAATACTGCCATAATCCATTACTATCATCTGTTGCAATAACGGCAAGAGCTTCTGCCGGCGGAACACTGTCATCTGTAATCGAGCCATCAACGATAATTTCAGCAATACTGTTTCCGCTATTTTCAAAATCATTCGGATTGATTTTGGACAGTTGGGGAGATTGACTGACATCTAAGACCGGGGCTTTATTTACCTTTGCTATGACTTTGATCGTCGCATCATCGCTTTCGGGGCTGAATGCGGAATTCCCTCCGCCTTTGCTCGCATCTGCGGTTTCTCCAGTAGTTCCACGGGATTTATCCCATGCCCGGAAAATAAAGCTTGCTTCGCCGCTCCAGTCTTTATCCGGCACAAATCTTATCCGACATGTCTCATCCAGGAGACGGGCTTGTGCGGAAATATCTGCACTTTTGCCGGTGATATCGCTAAATACAATCCATATTTCGCCGTTGTCCGTAGAATACTCCCACACGCCATTAGTATTGTCCGCAGCAACTACGGCAATCGCTTCCGGAGGGGTCTTATTGTCTGCATCGCTGATCGAGCCGTCTGCCACAATTTCCGCCACGCTGTTTCCGCTGCTGTCAAAACTGTTCTTATTGATCGGGGAAAGGGCAGGAAACATACCGATGTTCAGCACCGGCGCACGGTTCGGGGATTTGACTTCAATCCATGCCTCATCCGATGCCTCGCTGAAAGCCGATGCACCGCCGCCTGTGGCTGCATCTGCAATGCCGCCCATTATTCCCGTGCTTTTATCCCAAGCTCGGAAAGTAAAAGCAGCCTTGCCTGTCCATCCTTTATCGGCTATGAATCGGATTTTGTAACTATCGCTCAACAGACGGGCTTTGTCAGAGAAAACAACCGATTTGCCCGTTTCTGCGCTGAAATTGCTCCATGTTCCGCCGTCATCGGCAGAGTATTGCCAGAGTCCGTAAGTATTATCTGCTGAAATAACGGCAATGGATTTCAAGGGGGTGTCTTCGTTTTCATCCGTAATAGCGCCATCCGGAATGATTTCAGCAAGCATGTCTCCCTGATTTTCAACATCATCTGTAGAAATCGCCGTCAATTGGGGAGACATTTCTGCATCCAATACCGGCGCGTCATTAATTGGTCCGACAGTTATCGTGGCATCATCCATAATCAGGCTGAAAGCCGATTTTTCGCCGCCTGTAGCAGCATCTGAGGTTCCGCCTGCAACGCCGCTGCTTTTATCCCATGCCCGGAACGTGAAAGTGGAACTGCCTGTCCATTCCTTATCCGGAACAAAGCGTATCCGGGAATCTTCATCCAACAGACGGGCAGTTGCAGGAAAAGTTGCCCGTTTCCCTGTGATACTGGAAAAATCGGTCCATATCCCGGCTATGGAATATTGCCATTTTCCGCCGGTGTTATCCACTGCGATTACGGCTATGGCTTCCGGAGCAATAGCAATATCTTGGTCGCTGACAGAGCCGTCCGAGACGATTTCTGCTATAGTATTCCCATTATTATCAGTTTCATCAACTTTTATAAGAGAAAGTTCCGGAGAATAGGCATTATCCAATACCGGCGCGTAGTTTGCCTTGACAATCTCTATGACTGCCTCATCCGAATCCAGACTGAATGCAGAACTGCCGCCGGGTTTGCTCGTATCGGCTCTTCCGCCTGTAGTACCGCTGCTCATGTCCCAAGCCCGGAACGTAAAGGCGACTGTTCCGATATATCCCTCTTTGGGGACAAAGCGTATCTTGTATGTCTCGCTCATCAGGATGGATTTGAGAGACAAATCCGCCTTGCCGATCTCCGCGGAAAAGCCCATCCAACTCACGCCGTCGTCAATAGAATACTGCCATTTTCCGTTCGTATTGTCCACGCCGATGACGGCAATGGTTTTGCCTATGGGTCCGTCTTTGTCGGTAACAGAACCGTCCACAACGATTTCTGCAACTGCATTCCCTTTGCTGCCCAAGTTATTCGAAGTAATGGTACTCAGTTTCGGCGACTGTAGGATGTCCAGCACCGGAGCCAAATTTTTCGGTATGACTTCTATGCTTGCCGTATCTGTAGCCGAACTGAAAGATAAAATACCGCCGCCCTGACCGGCGTCTGCGGTTTCGCCTGCCTTGCCGAATGTTTTATCCCAAGCTCGGAAAGTAAAAGACGCGCTGCCGAACCATTCGGCTTTGGGAACAAATCTTATTTTATGAGCGGAGCCCAGCAAACGGGCGGCGGCGGAGAAATCAATCTTTCCGGATGTAGAAACAAAGGGCGTCCACGTGATACCGGCGTCTGTAGAATACTCCCACCTTCCTTCGGTATTATCTACGGCGGTCACTGCAATAGCTTCCGGCACAAGGCTGATATCCGGATCCGCAATAGAACTGTCCACGATGATTTCAGCAACCGTACTTCCTTTATTTTCTGTCGGATTCATAGAAATGGGAGATAGTATCGGAGACTTCGTATCATCCAATATCGGAGCGTCGTTTGCCGATGTCACGGCAATAGATACCGTATCCGTAACTACACTGAAAGCCGAAGTTTCGCCGCCCGCGTCTGCATTTGCGGTCTGACCTGCGGCGCCGCTGCTTTTATCCCATGCCCGGAAAAAGAATTCTGCCTTGCCTTCCCAATAATAAAGCTCAGGTACAAAGCGTATCCGATGGCTTGTATTCAACAGCCGGGCTTGAGCAGATAAATCAATCATACTGCCCGTACTTGTAGCAAATGCTGTCCACGTCGCTCCCGAGTCGAGCGAAAATTCCCATTTTCCGTTAGTATTATCTACAGAAACAACTGCAAGGGCTTCCGGAGCCAAACTGCCTTCGGCAACATCCGCATCTGTTATGGATCCGTCAACGACAATTTCTGCAATGCTGTTTCCTTGATTGGCAATTTCATCTCCGAGAATCCCGGACATGATCGGACTCTGTTCCGCATCCAATACCGGCGAGTCATTGACCGGCTTGATTTCGATAGTAATCTTGGCGATATCCGATTCTAAAAGCCCGTCGCCGATTTTGTAGGTAAAAGTATCTGTCCCGTTTATATTTGTGTTCGGAGTGTAGGTAAACGCGCCGGTAATCTGATCGGTAATTTCTATCGTCCCTTTGGTCGTTTTATCAATAAGCGTATAAGTCAGGGGATCGTCATTGGAATCCGCAGCAGGCAATGTGTTATTCAAGACAGTATCTTCATCTGTCTGAAATGTCCCTCCGGCAGCAGTCGGCGGATTATTGATCAGAATTTTGACAGACTGATAAACTGCCCCGTTTATCTTAAATCCGCCGGATATCGGCACTTCATTGCTCTCGAATCTCGCAAATGACAGCGTGGTATTTCCCTTTGCTTTGATATTGAAATTTACAAATACCATATCTCCGCTGACTGTAAGGATATTTGAGGACGTATAGATCAAAAGAGTCAACTGACCGGCAGTCGAATCATTTATCTTTAACAGATAATTTTTATTTTCAAATATTCCGCCCGTTAATGTGATATCCGCAGCCTCGATCACTGTCTTATCATAACCGATGATGGTTATGTCCATACTTTCAACAGCCGAACTCTGGCTCAGGACAATGGGAACAGAAAGAGCGGTTCCCTGATTGACTCTGAGCTCAGTCTCATTCCCTAATGCCCGGTTTACATCGGCAAAAATGAGCAGGAAAATAAGAGCGGTCAGCAAAAATAAAAAATTCGCAATATGCAGGCAGAACCGTTCGGTTCTGAGTCCTTCAGATGAAATTGAAATATATCTGTTCATAAAAGTATCCTCCTTGATCGCCATCCCCCGATATTTCAGCCTTATTCGGGAAAAATTCCCGGAAAATGCAGTGCGGGTTACGTTTTCTGATTTTCTCCCGTGAAAAAATCAGAAAACGTAAAACACCGCCTTTCATTAA
>DYRK01000026.1:0-10849 GCA_020718785.1 Desulfatirhabdium butyrativorans
AATTCTCACTTAAAGGAGACACCATGCCTGAAGAAAAAAGTTTTCATCTGACTCCGGAAGAATTTCGGCGTCAGGGAAGAGCCGTTATTGACTGGATAGCGGATTACTATGAGAAAATCGAATCCTTTCCGGTCTTGTCGCAAGTCGAGCCGGGACAGATACGCGCCTCGCTGCCCCATGAACCGCCTCCTCATGGAGAAGCTTTCGAAGCGGTACTCAAAGATGTGGATAATCTTATCATGCCCGGAATTACTCACTGGCAATCCCCCAATTTTTTTGCATTTTTTCCGGCAAATACCTCGGGTCCCTCGATTCTCGGAGAACTGCTTTCCGCAGGTCTCGGAGTGCAGGGAATGCTCTGGGCGACAAGTCCGGCTTGCACGGAATTGGAAACGCACGTGCTGGACTGGGTGGCGGATATGCTCGGACTTCCGGCAAAATTCAAGTCTGACGGCGCAGGCGGGGGAGTGATTCAGGATTCGGCTTCCAGTGCGGCTTTATGTGCGGTTCTGGCTGCACGCGAACGCGCCACTCTTTTTGAAAGCAACCGCCGGGGATGTGACGGACGACTTATTGCTTATTGCTCTGCTCAGACGCATTCTTCAGTTGAAAAAGCAGTCAAAGTAGCAGGATTGGGCAGAGAAAATCTTCGTCTTATCGAAACAGACGAATCGCTCGCAATGCGTGCCGACGCGCTGGCTCAACAGATTCGGAAAGATAAAGAAGCGGGCTTGATTCCCTGTTTTGTCTGCGCCACTATCGGAACGACTTCATCCAATGCCATAGACCCCATACCGGATATAGGAGTCTTATGCAATAAAGAAGGACTTTGGCTTCATGTGGATTCTGCCATGTCCGGCACAGCGGCAATCTGTCCCGAATACCGCCATATCAATCAGGGTTTGGAACTGGCAGACAGTTATTGCTTCAATCCGCATAAGTGGATGTTTACCAATTTCGACTGCGACTGCTTCTACGTGGCTGACCGGAAAACACTGATTCAGACTTTGAGCATTCTGCCCGAATACTTACGCAACAAAGCCACCGAATCCGGCGCCGTAATTGACTACCGGGACTGGCATGTTCCGCTGGGCAGGCGGTTCCGTTCATTGAAACTTTGGTTTGTGATCCGTCACTACGGGGTAGAAGGACTTCGCCATCATATCCGACGCCACATTGAACTGGCGCAGAATTTCGCCGGATGGGTGAGAGCAGATGAGCAATTCGAGCTATGCGCGCCCGCGCCCCTGAATCTGGTCTGTTTCAGGCATATAGCCGGAGACGAATTCAATCAGAAGCTCGAAGAACGCCTGAACCGGAGCGGAAAGCTTTATCTGACTCATACGCTTTTGAAGAATCACTACGTGCTGAGATTCTGTATCGGACAAACCCATACCGAAGAGCGGCATGTGCGTCAGGCTTGGCAGCATATTCGGCAAACCGCGGAAGAGGTGAGAGGTTCGAGGTGAGGGGTGAGAGGTGAAGAAGCCCCTGACCCCTGACCTCTAACCCCTTACCCCGAAAGGAGTTATCGTGACTACACTGCTGACATTAAAAAATCTGACCAAAAAATTCGGCGGACTGATTGCCGTGAACAATGTCTCCTTTGATACAGATGAGAAATCGGTGATGGGGCTGATCGGACCCAACGGTGCTGGAAAGACAACGGTTTTTAATCTCATCACGGGAAATTATGCCTCGGATGCCGGAGAGATCATTTTTGACGGAAACCCCATAACAGGGCTTCTTACGCACCGGATTGTCTCTCTGGGCATTGCCCGTACTTTTCAGACCATCCGCCTGTTTCAGAATATGTCGGTGCTGGAAAATGTGCTGGCAGGCTGTCATTGCCGAATGAAATCCGGAATATTCGGCGGCATGTTTCACACCTCTGCCCAGAAACATGAAGAAAAACAAGCTGTTGATCGAGCAATGAAAGAACTGGAATTTGTGGGACTTCGCCGTTATACCGAGCAGTTGTCCAAAAATCTCTCCTACGGAAACCAGCGCCTTCTCGAAATTGCCCGGGCTTTGGCTACCTCTCCGCGGCTGCTGATTCTCGATGAGCCTGCGGGCGGTATGAACGAGCAGGAAACAGACAGTCTTATCGGTTTGATTCGCAAAATTCAGGATCGGGGAATTACGGTATTGCTTATCGAGCATGACATGGGCTTAGTCATGAAAGCCTGTGAGAAAATTGTAGTCATCGAGTACGGCAGTAAAATCGCCGAAGGCACACCCGGAGAAATCAAAGCCAATCCCCGGGTGATCGAGGCTTATCTCGGAACCGATGAAAATTGAGAATTGACGGGAATTTATCCATGCTTCTTGAAATCAGAAACCTTCATGTGAAATACGGGAATGTGGAAGTCATTCACGGTACGAACCTCTGTGCAGACGAGGGAGAGGTTGTCACTATTCTGGGTGCGAACGGTGCCGGAAAGTCCACAACTTTGCTTGCAATCAGCGGATTGGTAAAACCTTCGGAAGGTGAAATCCTTTTCAGCGGCAAAGCCTTGCATAAACTCTCTGCGGATAAGATCGTAAAAGAAGGCATTACTCAGTCGCCCGAAGGCCGCAGAGTGTTCAGCACACTTACGGTCCGGGAAAACCTTAATCTGGGGGCATTCACCGCCAACGACCCGGAGCGAGTCAAAGACACGCTGGCGTGGATATACAGGCTTTTTCCCAGATTGGAGGAACGTTGTGAGCAGTTGGCAGGGACATTGAGCGGCGGCGAGCAGCAGATGTTGGCTATCGGTCGTGCGCTCATGGCAAATCCTAAAATTCTTCTGTTAGATGAACCCAGTCTCGGACTTGCGCCGCTCTTGGTAAAGACCATATTTGAAACGGTCAGAGAGATCAATCAGACCGGCGTCACCGTAGTGCTGGTGGAGCAGAATGCCCGCGCTGCCTTGAAACTGGCTCATCGGGGCTATGTCATGGAAGTCGGAAATATTGTGCTTGAAGATTCTGCTGCCGCTCTCTTAGCCAATTCGGATGTGCAACATGCCTATCTCGGCGGAAAGAACTGATAGCCGATTGCCACACTACCGGACAATTTTTCAAACCGTTTTGCCGGAACAGACACAAAAAAACGGCTTGCAAAGCCGTTTTACAGTAAAACGCCCCTGCTTAAAATAGACGCAAATCGTTTCATCATCCGAAACTCAGGAGAGTCAAACGATGAAAGAACTGCTAAATAAAACAATGATGCTTCAACTGCCTCATGGCAAAATAGCGGCGATCTTCCTCGGCATTTCACTGACGATGCTGATGTTGATTTCTTTACTGGCTGTGTCCTCGTTGCAAAGGCTCAGCCGTCAGAATCATTCGATGCAGAATATGATTGCAGAATGCAGCCGGAGCGGTTCTGCCGAAAACTGTCCGGCTGTAGCAGCGAAACTGTTTGAGGAATTCGATGCGGCGATTATGAATTCTGTAAAGATTCTGCTGATTGCGACCCTTATAAGTATTATTTTGGCTTCGACATTGGGCTTTTTCGTGGCAAGAGCAATCCTGAAAATTCCTGCCGAAAGGTCTCAGGGCAGCGATTCCGAAATTGTAAAGCAGGAATTGCTTGCCATGCGTCAGAAGATAGATAACTTATTGCGTATCATGCACAACCGTTAATAGTGTCCACCCTTATCAAAGAAAGGTAAAAAAAATGACTGAAATGACTGAAGAGAAGAATCTGAATACTGACGAGTTTTCGTCCGAAGAAAAAGAACTACTTGATCTTGCAAGAAAACTCAGAGAGGGCGGAATGAATCCAGCAACTATTCTGAAGTATTTTCTTGAAATTCAGGAAGCTGTGAAGAAAACCGCTACGGTGGGGAAACAGACGCAGGATTTTCTCATGAAGAAATTCGAAGACCTTGAAAAAGTCTTTAAGGAAGGGAAGAAACCCTGAGAAATTCAGAAGGGGCTGTTTTATAAGCTCCGGCTTGGGAACACAAAGCCGGAGTTTTTTTCCAGCCATGCAGGGACCGCTGAAAATAATCCGACAATTTATTATATTAGGACTTACGCATTTGAATTTATTTTCCTGATTAATTGGCGTTTATTTGTGTCCGTCAGCGGTTAAAAATCATGCAACTGCACATAGGAATCTATCATTATCAAGACACGCATAGAAGATGCTGATTCCGCCGATATTATTATAGAAAATACGGATGTCTTCGGTGAAGATGCCGACAGAGACAACATTAATGGGATATTAAATGGATTGGCAGAGAGGATGAAACTGAAACTCATTGATGAACTGCCTGTAATAAAAGGTAAAATTGAAGGAAAGCGAAAAAAGGATGAGATTATAGTGGATTTCGGCGAAGAGGATAACATCGTCATCGAACTCAAAATCCGGCGCAGCGAATCGCTCGAAAGTGTTATAAAAGACGGGCTGTTGCAGACTCGTGCTTATATCGCCGAATGCGGCGCAGATGAAGGACATCTGATCATTTTCGATAAAAATGAGGCAAGAACTTATGAAGAGAAGATATTTCGCAGGGAGGAGAGCGGGATAACAGTGTGGGGTATGTAAGCGAATATCCCGGTTCATCCGAAAGCGCATACAGCGAGGACGGCATTGATCTGACGCTGATCCGCCGGATGCTTTCCCTTTCATATAAGGTTCCCGGATTTTTTAACAGAACTCGTCTATACTTTTGAGCAGCGTCCGCCGGATGCAGAGATAACCTCCTGAAATTGCCGGATCCGGGCTTTCTGTAAAACGGTTTTGCAAACCGTTTCCGCGGCAAAACGATTTGCAAAATCGTTTTACGGCAAAAGTCTAGACCAGTTCACATATTGACAGAAAAAGTTATTTATTGTATTTCTTTGGGAAATGAAAAATTAAAAAAAACATCAGGAAGAGGATATATGACAGAAAGAATTCTCACATTACCTGTAAGCATAGAGCAGATTGCCGCGATGATAAGACAAATGAATCAGACGGATCAGAAACGTCTCCTCAGTCTGGTTCCGGAGTTGCAGCGGGCTGCTTCTCAATCTCATGGTCCGAGAACCGAAGAACAGGCGCGTGCCGGCATGGAAATATTGCGGAAAAAAGTTTTGGAATCTTTAAACGGTCAGCCATTGTCTTATGATGAACCTTTTGCCGGGAACATGACACTGGGACAGTATAATTCCCTGTCAGACAAAGACAAGTCCGGCCTGTGGGATCAGTGGGAAGATACGGATTTGACAGAATCGGAAGAAAAGGAGGTCAGGTCGGATGCGCTGTCTGCTGGATAAGGTAACTGCCCGATATACCGTTCAGGGTTTACTCAGACTGGCTGAAAACCGAAATCCGAGCGTTGAGGAAATGTTTGCGCTTGACTTTCTTTCAAGGAGTGCTTCGGAAGGAGGCCGTCTGTTTATCACGCCGCCGGCCTTCAATATTCTGCAAAAGCTGGCGGCAATGCCGAACTATTCAGAACTTATTTATATTTTTCTGAATCAGACCGAAGTTGCCCTGCCATCCCGCTATTTCAAACGATGGTCACGCCAAGACGGGATATACAACAGAAGTTACAATAATTGCAGATACCATATATTTGAACGGTGGAGAGGTAGTAGATATAAATAAAACTTTAATTTCAAATATCACCATCGGATCTGTCAAGATGCCGGGCTATGCTCTTGCAATTGAAGTTGTCAAAGATATAGCATATATAGGATTTTAAATTGGGATTATAACGGTGGCACTCTGCAAGCCGTAGATATAAGTAACCCGTCAATACCTTTTATTATTGGCTCTGTTGAAACATCGGCATACGGTTATCCCGATGCAATTACAGTCATAGAAAATATGGCATATATGGCGGCTCACGGGGACGGTCTAAAAATAATAGATATGAGCAATCCGTTAGTTCCTAATACTTAAATGTTGCCTCAAATTTTGTTTCTAATCCGTAACACCCTGTCAGACAGGGATTCATCGGTTCTCATTTATATAAGAGCCGTTATTTATTCCGTTTTTTCTGGGTCTGTATTTTAACTGTCTATCTGATCAGATATTATGCATAATTTTTCAATTATATTATTTTGTTTACTTTTTGTCATATTTATCATAAATATCTCCGAATTGAAAATTTTTAAAGAGGAGACCGTATTATGAGATTTCACAAGCTCAGAGACGCGATACTGAATAGGATCGGTATAAAAAAAGATTGCAGATTATCTGCCTGTGGTATCTCGTATCACTTATGGTTGAAACCCGTAAGCATTCCCTGACTTCCGCATCCGCCTCGGATTCGGAGATATTGCCGCAAAGCATTTTTCTTCCGTGGAATCGCATGTCAGCCTCGTTTACTGTGCTTATATTCTTCTGCAATCCGATCTCCCGGGAATCGGGGAAAGCGGTAAAACGCCCAGGCTTAAAACAGACGCAAATCGTTTTGTCTATAAAACGGCTTGCAAAGCCGTTTTACAAAAGCGCGGATTATGCCGGTGGGCAGTATAATATGATTTTTTTGTCCGGTAGTGCGGCTGATTTTATAAGATGGCATTTCAGCACTCCGGAAAAAATAAAGATGGTATGTCGGAATCGGAATTTATGAATAAAATCTGATACTTGCGGGGATGTGATGGGCCGTATTGGAATCGAACCAATAACCTACTGATTAAGAGTCAGGTGCTCTGCCTGATTGAGCTAACGGCCCCCTTTTTGCGCGGGCTAACCCGAAAACGAATCTGTCTTCTAACAGATGAAAAACAGTCTGTCAACCTAAAAATTAAAATTTTTATGAGTCCCCTCGTATTTTCTGTTTTTCCCGTCTCATCCGGCGTTTATCTTTTTCTTTGAGAATCTCCCGTTTTTTCTTTTCAAGAATAACCCTCTGTTTATGCTCATCATCTAATTGCATAAAAAAACTGCCCGGAAATTTCTGTTCAGTTCTTTCTTCAGGTTTCTCTGCTTTTCCGCTTTCTGCTTTCTGTTTCGGCAGAGGCGGACCTGTGAAACAGCCCGGAGGTATGAAGTCGGCAAGATAGAGAATTTCGCCCGCATGATAAAAGACCACGCCCTGATCCGCGGCTTTCTGCGTCTGAACCGTGAACAGGATCGGAGAACGGTCAGCGCGCCTGCCGATACGTTCTGCCATGGACTGATCCGATGAAAGTATCACCCGCGGATATGCCTGGGGAAAGATGCCTTTATCCATCGCGAACACCTGCGCCTTTTCCCGCACACAGGTGTAAAGCAGCCGCGGAAGATTTTCAACAAGCCGCTGTTCAGGCAGGCGCTCACGATTTTTGGCGCGGATACGGCTGTCATCGGCGATCTCGATCCGAGGATTTCGGATCGTGAAACCCACTTCGTCAATCGAAGCTCTGCGGACATAGCTCCAGCCCTCCTCTTCCCCGAGGGCTTTCAGCAATTCCTTGATTTTTACATATCCGTCTGCATCCGGAACCAGACCGAACTCATCGGGTCTGCGTTCCAGTATATAGGATAACAATTTCGCCAGTTGCTCAGGATTTTTTTTCTGTCCCATATTTTATTTCGCGGCATCCGCCACGATTCCATTCTTTTCCTTTGCCGGACCCGACAAAGGACTATACGTTTTTGCCTATCAATAATGTCAGTTCGCTTACAAGAATTTTTATTTTTTCCACCTGTGACTTCATTTCTTCGGAAGCAGAGGCTGTTTCCTCTGCATTCGCGGCATTGTTGTGAGTTATCCGGTCAGTGCCGCTGACAGCATTGCTCAGATGTCCGATTCTGAGAGCCTGTTCCTGGGATGTGCCTGCGATTTCGCCGATCAGACCTCCTGCCTTGTGAGCATAATCGCTGACCTGACCGAAAGCCTCACGGGTTTCGGCTGCAATTTTCCCGCCGGTCTGTACTTTATTTAATGTGCCTTCCAGCAGATCGGATGTGTTGCGTGATGCCTGAGCCGCTCTCATTGCCAGATTTCTCACCTCGCCGGCAACCACCGCGAATCCGCCTCCGGACTGCCCGGCTCTGGCTGCCTCAATAGCGGCATTCAGTGCCAGAAGATTTGTCTGAAAAGCAATTTCGTCAATTGTTTTTACCAGCCCGGACGTTTCCATGCTTGTCCTGATGATGTCTTCCATGGAACCGGTCAGCCTGTTTACCGACTGATTGGCTTTTTCGACCACCAGCGCCACATTTTTCATAAAAGCATCTGTCTGAGCAGCGTTGTCTGCATTCTGCCTTACCATAGAGGAGACCTCTTCCAGAGAAGAAGATATTTCCTGACCGGAAGCAGCCTGCTCGGATGTCCCTTCTGCCAGAGACTGGCTGGCTGAAGCCACCTGTTCCGAAGAGGAAAATATCTGTTCTGTTCCCCGGGTTATGCCTCTGATGATATGGCTGACAGGAAAGATCACCCATTTTCTGATACTGAAAAAAAGGATTAAAAACAGCAGAGCGTTTGAAATCATAAATACTGCAAGCATGCTGACGAGCGAATGACTGATTTCTTTCCGCATGAATTCGGATGTCACATAAACCTTGACTGTGCCTATTTTATCCTCGTCTCTTAAAATATCTTCGGCTTTCAGAAAATAATTTCCGGAAATTTCTTTGTTGCTTTTGACAATATTCCAGGCACTGTCTCTTATTTTACTGTGTAATACCGTGTTTTCTTTGTTTCTTACAACAACAGCGGCAATCTGCTTTTCAAACATCACTGAATCTATAATTTTTTCAGAAGCCTGCTCGTCAAAATTCCATATAGGAACCGCCAGACCTGCAGACAGATTTTTAGCCGATAAAGCTGTCAGAGCGGAGAGCTGTGTATTCATATCGGATCGGATTCTGTAATAGTAAGAAAGGGTAACTGTTGCGAAAATAACCGTGACCGCGAACATCAGGATCAAACCTAACTTTCCCTGAATGCCGGTCAGCCGGAAACGGATGAATATTTCTTTGGTTTTCAATGCTTTGGTTTTCAATGATAAGCTATCTCCCACAATAGATTATGACCGTATTCTATGCTCAAAACAGTCATAGTCAGCAGATCGGAAATGCCCCCGGCCGCTCCCGGCGGATTGGCGGTCATTTTTATCCTTTGGCGCCGGAAATGTCTGGGATTTGTCAATCCCAGGCGGGCATTTCCGAGTATTTCGGGAAAACTTTCAATCTACTGATAACCGGAAAATGATATTTTGTCAAGCGTATTAAGGTTATAAAATCTGTCAGACTGTCTGATATCCGGTTTTGATTCAGAGTGACCGGAAAAAATCAATATATTGATGTTATTAATATTTATAGGAAATTACAGTCTGTTCAAACCTTGCTTGACCGAATAAATCCTATCTGATATTATGATGAAAATCAGACAGCCGGTTTTAATTTCTGAAAGAACGTCAACAGATTTCGAAAGAAAGGACATTGAAAAAATGAATCATGAAAAATCCCGTAAGCTCTTTGAACAGGCTTTGAAACTGATACCGGGAGGCGTGAACAGCCCGGTGCGTGCATGCAAATCCGTGGGGACAGAGCCGCTTTTTATAAAAAATGCGGACGGCTGCATGATCTATGACGAGGACGGCAACGGATTTGTGGATTATGTGGGATCATGGGGTCCCATGATTCTCGGACACCGGCATCCCGCGGTAATCAAAGCCATTTCCGATGTGCTGAACCGTGGAACCAGTTTCGGCGCGCCCACGGACCTTGAAATCAGGCTCGCGGAAATGGTAATCGAGGCAGTGCCGTCTGTGGAAATGGTGCGTATGGTCAACTCCGGGACCGAGGCGACAATGAGCGCTATCCGCCTTGCCAGAGGCTTTACCGGACGGGATAAGATCATAAAATTCGACGGGTGCTATCACGGCCATGCCGACACTCTGCTTGTTGAAGCCGGGTCAGGCCTTGCCACGCTGGGCATTCCCGGAAGCCCGGGCGTGCCGAAATCCTTTGTGGAACATACGCTGTCCATTCCATACAATGACATTGACTGTGTCAGAGATTTGATGAGGCAGCAGGGCGAAAAAATTGCCTGCATCATTGTAGAGCCGGTTGCCGGAAATATGGGATTGGTTCAGCCTGCGGACGGATTTCTGGAAACTTTGCGGGAAGTCACGGAAAAAAGCGGCAGTCTCCTGATATTCGATGAAGTTATGACGGGTTTCCGGGTGGCTTATGGCGGCGCGCAGGCATTATACGGCATTTCCCCGGATATTACCTGCCTCGGAAAGATTATCGGCGGCGGGATGCCAGTGGGTGCGTATGGCGGCAGACGTAAGATAATGGAATATATCGCGCCGCAGGGTCCGGTGTATCAGGCCGGAACCCTATCCGGAAATCCGGCTGCCATGGCCGCAGGCATTGCTACCCTTGAACAGTTGAAACAGCCCGGTTTTTATGAGCGTCTGGAAGAAAAATCACAGCGGCTTTCGGATGGACTGAAACAGGCTGCGGAAAAAGCGGGTGTAAAAGCTGCATTCAACCGGGTCGGTTCCATGATGGGCATGTTTTTCACGGATAGCGATGTCAGTAATTTCAGCGATGCAAAAACGTCCGATCTGAAAATGTTTTCAGCATATTACAGAGGAATGCTCGAAAAAGGGATTTATCTCGCGCCGTCACAATTCGAAGCCTTGTTTGTATCTTCGGCTCACAGCGACGAGGCTATTGACAAAACCGTAAATGCCGCGGTAAGCATACTTGCAGGATTTTAAGACACGGACATGACTGAAACACACAGCAGATTCGATATCCGGCACAAAGAGACCCTGAAACTGTTTCTGAGGGAATATTTCGAACTGTTTTTTCCCGATCTCGCGAAGAAACTCAGGTTCGAAACGGCCGTATTTTTGGACAAGGAACTGACCGCCCTGTTCGGGGAATCCGAAGAGCAGCATAAAATCACGG
>DYRK01000026.1:10949-22205 GCA_020718785.1 Desulfatirhabdium butyrativorans
AAGGATTTGAGAAAGGAATCCAGAAGGGAATTGAAAAAGGAATCCAAAAAGGAATCCAAAAAGGAATCCAAAAAGGAATTGAAAAGGGAATTGAAAAAGGACGCGTTATGGCTTTGGAGGAAACAGCGAAAAATCTCCTGCGTTCCGGCTTTCTGACTAAAAAACAGATCGCCGGGTTCACAGGTCTGAGCATGAAAAAGATCAATGAGCTTGCAAAGTCTTTGGATTGAAAAAATGAGATGAGATATGAATCTGACAAACAACCGAATCCCTGACAATGTAAAAAAAATACATCTGATTGCTGTCTGCGGAACGGCAATGGCTGCGCTGGCATGTATGCTCAGAGACATGGGCTTTGAAGTCACGGGTTCCGATCACGGAATATATCCGCCCATGAGTGATTTTCTTGCCCGCAAACATATCAAAGTGACCGAAGGCTTTGACGAAAAGAATCTTGCCTATAGCCCTGATCTCGTAGTCGTAGGCAATGCTGTAACAAAAGAGAATCCTGAAGCAAAGGAAATGTTCAGGCTGGGGCTGCCGTTCTGCTCTATGCCTCAGGCTGTCAACCGTTTTCTCGCACAGGGCAAAAAAGCCATAGTCGTTACAGGTACGCACGGCAAGACTACGACCTCTTCTCTGGCAGCATGGATGCTTGAGAAAGCCGGATATGATCCCTCGTTTATCATCGGCGGCATTTTGAAAAATTTTGACAGCAATTATCGCTCCGGCAAAGGAGAATTTATCGTTATCGAAGGAGACGAATACGATACGGCATTTTTCGACAAGGGCCCGAAATTTATGCATTATGATCCCTTCATCGCTATCCTTACGAGCGTCGAATTCGACCATGCGGATATCTTTCGTGATCTGGATCATGTAAAAGAAGCTTTTGACCGCTTGATCTCCCGTATTTCTCCGAGTCATAGCCTGCTGGCATTCGACAAAGATGAAAATGTGAGCGGATTGCTTGCAGACCGGCGCTGCCGTGTTCTGAGATACGGGAAAAGTACAGATTCGCATTGGCAGATCGGAAATATGACTGTCAGACCGCCGTTTACAGTATTCGAAGTTCTGAAAAAAGGAAAACTATTCGGGACATTCGAAGCAAGGCTCATGGGAGAACATAATCTCCTGAATGCCTTATCTGTCATTGCCGTAGCCTGTCAATTGGAAATACCGGTTCCGGTGATTGCCGCCGCACTGGAGACATTTGATGGAGTAAAAAGACGGCAGGAAATACGCGGGCAGAAGCGGGGTATCACCGTTATGGACGACTTTGCTCATCACCCTACTGCGGTAAGAGAAACGCTTAGGGCGGTGAAGCCTTTTTATCCGACAAGCCGAATCATTGCCGTATTCGAACCCAGAACCAATTCCAGTATGCGGAAAGTCTTTCAGGATGTGTATCCGCTTTGCTTTGACTCGGCGGATCTGATCTGCATCCGAAAGCCTTCCCGTTTGGATAAAATTCCTGCGGATCAGCGGTTTTCCTCTGAAAAGCTTGCGGATGATCTCAGAACTGTGGGAAAAGAGGCATATCATTTCCCGGATACGGATACGATTATTGATTTTTTAGTGAAAGAAGCCGAAGCCCCGGACCTGATTCTGATTATGTCCAACGGCGGTTTTGACAATATTCATGAGCGATTGCTGAACGCATTATGAAACAGAAATGTTCCCAAGCTGGGGCTTGGGAACGAGAGAAGGAGATATACTCATGCCGATACATTCTGTCAGCGCACTGTTTACACGAGAAAAATTGGATATGCTCTTTCCCAAAGATCGGGCAGACTCTTTTTTTGAGGCGATTTTCGGCGATGCCAGCGAAGGTTCATACGATATCAGTTTGGAATTCAAAACGCAGACCCGGGACCGACTCGAATTCGAATTTCATCTCAAGCAGAGACCCGGCAAATGTCTTGCCTGCAACCTCACCTACGGGTTGCCGACCGTATTTTCCCGGCATCCGGTAATCAATGTCAAAGGATTGGTTCAGGAAATCTTATGCCTGCTGGACGGAGCTTCGGGCAGCAAATGGCAATTGGGGAGTACACGGGAAATTTCCAGAAACCTCCACATCATTCCGCTGACCGTTTTTTGCGGATAAGTATCCCTGAGACAATGACAAAACTTACTGAAATCGCCTGTTTAGTTTCAATTCTTTTCATGGATGCTGTTTTTGCTCATGAGACGAATGCCGGGGATTATGTAGTATTGCTTCACGGATTAGGGCGGACTTCGAACTCATTGAAAAAAATGGAAGACCGCCTGAAACTTATAGGCTATGATGTTCTCAACATTGACTACCCGTCGAGAAGATACAGCATTCAGACATTGACCGAAAAGTTCATAAAAACAGCGATAGAAAGTCATTGCAAGGATAAGACAAAGAAAATACACTTTGTGACGCATTCGATGGGCGGAATAATTGTGAGATATTATCTGCAAACCTGTCAGACAGAGAATATCGGCAGAATCGTCATGGTGTCTCCGCCGAATCAGGGCAGCGAAGTAGTTGACGTTTTAAAGCATAGTCATATTGTCCGAAACTTCATGGGTCCTTCTTTTGAGCAGTTAAGCACCGATCCGGCCGGCTTTACCAATATGCTGGCCGAACCCAGAGCCGAAACAGGAGTCATTGCCGGAAGACGCTCGCTCAATCTGATCAATTCCTTGATAATACCCGGAGAAGATGACGGAAAGGTATCTGTAAGGCGTTCAAAATTGAAAAACATGAAAGATTTTCTTGTTGTAAATCGGACACATCCGTTTATAATGATAGCCGATGAAGTCATAGAATCTGTGGTCAATTTCTTGGAAACAGGGAAATTCAGAGGGATACAATGAAAGTAACTATGCTGATGGCAATGACTCTTGACGGAAAAATCGGAAAACATCCCGACCATTTTCCGGATTGGACCGGCAAAGCCGATAAAAAGCTGTTTGTTGAACTGACGCGGAAAGCCGGGGTTGTTATTATGGGATCAAAAACCTTTGATACCATCGGCATTCCTCTGCCTGGCAGAAAAAATGTTATTTTGACTCGTAATAGAAGCCGCAAATCCGAATGGGATAATCTGCTTTTCACCGATGCCTCTCCGAAAGAGATTGTGTCAAATCTCGAAAAAGAGGGATTTGCAGAGGCAATTCTTGCCGGAGGAGCGCGGATCAATTCGCTTTTTGCCGAGGATAATCTCATAGATGAAATTATCGTGACGATTTCCCCGAAAATTTTCGGTACGGGAATGTCTCTTTTCTCTTCCGAACTTTCCTTAGAATTAGAACTGAAAGAAATGAAACAAAGCGACCGGAATCTGGTTTTCCTTAAATACAATATCCTGAAACAAGCATATCTGAAGGATTGAGAAAACTCATGAAAGAAATTATCTTGGATACGGACGGAATGAGCCTTGAAAACCTCGCAGATATTGCAAGGCGAGGGGCAAAAGTCCGATTGAGCAATGCAGCCCAAGAGCGGATTGTCAGTACCCGTAAGCTCATTCAAAAATGGATAGAGGAAGAGAAAAGGGTTTACGGAATTACTACGGGATTCGGCGCGTTGAGCGATATCGCAATTTCCAAGAATGACACCCGCCGGCTTCAGGAAAATATTCTGATGAGTCATGCCGCGGGCGTGGGAAATCTTTTTGACGAAGAAACCGTCCGGGCGATCATGGCTCTCAGACTCAAAGACTTTGCGCGGGGTCATTCGGGAATCTGCCTTGAAACCGTGCTGCTGCTTACGGAAATGCTCAACCGGGGAATTTTTCCTTCTGTTCCTGAAAAAGGCTCAGTGGGCGCAAGCGGCGACCTGGTTCCCCTCGCTCATCTCTCTTTAGTTTTGATCGGATTGGGAGAGGCTTTTTATGAGGGACGGCGAATGACCGGAGCCGAAGCCCTCAATATGGCAGGACTGAAAGCAATCCGGCTGGAATCCGCGGAAGGGCTTGCGCTTGTAAACGGCACGCAAGTAATGACCGCAGTGGGCGGATTGGCGGTTTACGATGCCCTGATGCTCTCAAAACTTGCCGATATTGCAGCTTCCATGAGCCTTGAAGTCCTGATGGGCAGCCGCACGGAATTCAACCCGAAAATTCATCAGGTACGACCTCATCCGGGGCAGGCATATACTGCGGACAATATGTTCCGAATCACGAGGAACAGCGAAATCGTAACCTCTCATAAAGACTGCTGCCGGATTCAGGATGCTTATACTCTGCGCTGTTCCCCGCAGGTTCACGGTGCGAGTAAAGATGCCATGGATTATGTACTCCGAGTCGTGGAAACCGAAATGAATTCCTCCACCGATAATCCGCTGATTTTCTGCGAATCCGAGGAATTCCTCTCCGGCGGAAATTTTCACGGACAGCCCATCGCGCTGGCTCTTGATTTTCTGAGCATGGCTGTGGCAGAATTGGCAAATATCTCGGAACGCCGCATTGAGCGGCTTGTGAATCCGAAATTAAGCGGACTTCCTGCCTTTCTTGTGAGTGACGGCGGGCTGAATTCAGGCTTTATGATTGCTCAGTACACAGCCGCGGCTTTGGTTTCCGAAAACAAAATTCTCTCCCATCCCGCGTGTGTGGATTCCATTCCTACATCTGCCAATAAAGAAGATCATGTGTCTATGGGAACCGTTGCCGCACGGAAATGCAGAGAAATCGTGAAAAATGCAGAAAATGTCATTGCCATTGAACTCTTGTGCGCGGCGCAGGCTCTGGACCTTTTTACAAATATGAAACCCGGGGAGGGAACCCGCGCGGCATATCAGGCGATCCGGGAGGCGGTTTCCCATTTGGACAAAGACCGCATTCTGTCCAAAGACATTGAAACGGTCAGGCATATTATGAAAAGCGGAAAAATTTCGGATCCGGTCCAGCGCGCGGTGGGAAAACTCCGATAAGTTACCACGCCGAAGTCATGTAGGTTGGGTTGAGGAACGAAACCCAACCTACGGAACTGTTTGCGTCCGGTTCACGCCATCGTTAGGCATATTATCATTCAATTTTGGTTTTTTTTGGCACAGATTATGCATACACAATTTGAAATTTTTCAACCGTCAATGTTTTTAAATCATTGATATAATCGCCGGCATTGTTCAGATGCTTGTCGGCTTCACGCTGTGCAGGCTGATACTTATATGTCCGGGTGTCACTGTTTGCATTTGCGGAACTGATGAGATCGCCATATTCATCATAAGAATACTGCAACGCCCGACCGGTATGGTCTGTCACATTAGCAATTTTTCCGTTAACACCTTTTGTAAAAATCAGGCTTCGCCGTCATCCGCAGATACACGAGAAATACATCCGTCAACATATGTTATGCTTATTTTCTTTCCATTTTCGTCAGATATTTCCGTCAAACGTCCGTCCGCATTAAAAAGATAGGTATATCCGTCCTAAAGGCGCACGAGCCATAATCCATTTTCATCCAAGCCGTCCCAATAGACAGTATTTGTTCCGGCAGGGAAAGCTTGTCTGTTGACATAAAAAACAAATAGATAAAAAATTAGTTCCATATATTATATCATTTTTCCAGATTTTCGGGAATCATTGCCGACCTTATTTTTATCGCATAATTTATTTATTTTTATAATATAATTTATAAAAAGTCCGCGCAAAGAAAAAATTGCAAAATTTCGGTCTGTGTTCGAAAAACGCCGCCCGATCTCCTTATAATGCAAAGGCGGAACGGTCGGCGTATCATTTTCCCGCGGGCGATAAAATTTCCGGCACAGGATTGTTGACAGCAGATGCATAATCCTATACGCTGACAAATCAGACTGATGTTTGAGACGTTCATGGAGTTTATAAAATTTAATTGTAAAATCAGGTGGATAAAATGACAGATAAACGATGGCGGATACTTGTTGTTGACGATGAGCCTAACAATCTTCAATTGATGATGCAGGTTCTCAATGACCATTACCAACTGGCTTTTGCCGCAAACGGCAGCAAAGCCATTGAAATTGCTCAGAAATTGGAAACCGATCTCATTCTTCTGGATATTATGATGCCTGATATGGACGGATACGAAGTTTGCAGAAAACTGAAGGCTGAGGAAATGACCCGGAATATCCCGGTTATTTTTGTAACAGCCAGAGATGACATTGAGGATGAAACCAAAGGGCTTGAATTCGGAGCCATTGATTATATTGCAAAACCGATCAGTCCTTCGATTGTCAAAGCCAGAGTGAAAAATCATATTGAGCTGAAAATCGCCCGTGAAAAAATTGAAAAGCAGAAAAAAAGGCTTGAAGATCAGAACAGAGAACTGCTCAACGCCGCCCAGTTCCGCGAGGACGTGGAACGCATTACCCGGCATGATCTCAAGACTCCGCTGAATGCGATCATCGCTCTCCCCCAATTCATCAGGATGGAAGGCAATCTGTCAGAAGATCAGACAGATAATCTCAAAATGATTGAGGAATCCGGATTGAGAATGCTCAACATGATAAATCTTTCTTTGGACCTTTTCAGGATGGAAAGAGGGATGTATCAGTTTCAGCCCGACATGGTAAATATATTGAAAATTATTAATAAAATAATAAATGAAATGCGGTATTTCATAGAGATGAAAGGCCTTTCTGTAAATATCCTGCTCAACGGAAATCCCGCAGGCAATAAGGATGTATTTTTACAGGGAGAAACACTTCTGTGTTATTCCATGCTGGCAAACCTGATTAAAAATGCTTTTGAGGCATCGCCTGAAAAAGAACAGCTGACCATTGCAATTGATGGCAGTAATGACAGGACGTGTATTATAAGTATTCACAACAAGGGCGCAGTACCTGAAGATATTCGGGACAGATTCTTTGAAAAATATATAACTTCAGGGAAGAAATCCGGCGTCGGTCTCGGAACATACTCTGCCAGACTGATTGCCGAAATACAGGGCGGAAGTATTGATATGGATACATCGGATGAAAAAGGAACAACCGTGACTGTGCGGCTTTCTAAAGGTGAGGACGGATCGTCCGGCGGAAGGATATGACAGATGCGTCTGTCCGGAAAGAGGGATTTGATTTCAGATTCAATCCGGGGGAGTCCTGCATAAGTAGCGATAAGCAACTCCTTTATAAAATCAGTTTTTTTATAGAGCCGTTTTTTTTGAAAATCAGCTTGCCGCCGCCGGATAAATATGGTATAAAGCCGGAATATTTTTTTATTAACTTTTTTATTAAGGAGAAACGGTATGCTTTGCCCGGTCTGCGGTTCTGAAAACATTGTCAGAAACGGTACGGTCCGTAATGGAAAAACTGAAGTTATGTGTAAAGACTGCGGGAGGCAGTCTGTCGAAAACCCTGAAAATAAAAATATTTCTCAGGAGAAAAAGGATATCACAGACAGACTTCTCCCCGAAAAAATTCCGCCTGCAGGAATTGCAAGGGCTGCCGGGGTTTCGGAACGGCGGCTGCAGATGTATGTCAATAATAAATATGATAATATTGAAAGAAAAATTATAATCGAAAAGAAAGAAAAGGTCCGTCTGACAATCGAATGTGATGAGATATGGTCTTTTGTCAATAATAAAGATAATAAGGTATGGATATGGCCTGCAAAAGACATTGATTCAAAAAAAATCGTCGGATTCCATGCCGGAAACCGTGACGGCAAAGGAGCGCAGGGACTGTGGGATTCCATGCCCGGTGTTTACCGGCAATGTGCTGTATGTTATACCGATTTTTGGTCTGCTTATGAAGGAGTTTTTCCGTCGGAGCGTCATCGCCCCGCAGGAAAAGAAAGCGGAAAAACAAATAATATCGAAAGCTTCAACTGTACGATAAGACAGAGGATTTCCCGTTTTGTCAGAAAAACACTTTCCTTTTCCAAAAAAATTGAAAATCATATCGGAGCGATATGGTATTTTATCCATAATTATAACGCTTCCCTTTCCCGATAAAAAACAGAGACATTTTTTAATACTGTATATTGTTTTTAAAGGAGCGTTCCCCCGCCTTTCAGTCGGGTATGCACCGGATGAAAATCCGAAAAAGCCGGGAACGTAAAATCAGTAACTTATGATGATTTACATGGGAGAAGTATTTTCTTAAAACCGGAAAATCACTTCCGAAAGAGGACTTTTCTCTTAAAACCGGAGAGAAACATAAAAAAAGTGTTACTGTGTTCTGCAATCTGTCAGAACCGGCAGCAGCCGGATATAGAATAAATTTCAGTCAGAAACTGAATAAAATTTATCACTGCTTGTGCAGGACTCCCCTTTTTTGCATCTTCATGTCCGAACCCCTTTCTTTTTATATGTATATTCAGATAGTTATTCCAGCGAAAAACTGTAATCTTCTATGATTGCATAACATACAAGCTCAACGATATATTGATTTATACCATCTGCCAAAGGATGTCAAATTTATTTTTTTCGGCTTCGGAAATCTGAACCTGCACATACCGCCTGCACTCCTCCTCTCTGAAACATGTTTCCCTGACCCTCTGTATATAAAGCAGAGTTTTTCAAAAAAAATTGTCCTGATGAAAACATCCGTTCCGGAAACCCGCGAACTTCGCCTGTTTATTGACAAATGAAAAATAAAACTTAGTTTTCATGATCAGAAAGAGTTCCGAGACTGAAACGGGCAGTTTTTTTTCCGTAAGATCAGGAAAAACGTGAAAGGCTCTTAATACCGTCAGAAACTGAGCTGTTAAGTAACCGTCCATATATTTCGGAATATAATGCAGGAGTAAGCCCCTGTGCTTACCCGCCTCATGTTCAGGGCAACCGCAGGGGGCTGCCCCTAGAGGGTGTTTAAAAATCAGTTTCAGTCCCATAGGGACGACCGGCAACAGCCCGGCAATTCATTGCCGGGTCCTGAAAAACGGCATGTTCCCGACCGTCCTGCATACGCCCCGGCAATGAATTGCCGGGCTGTTTTCAGAAGTCCCTGCAGGACTGATACTGATTTTTGAACACCCTCTACAGGCACAATAAAATTTATGGACGGTTACTTATGTCATTCCGAACGCAGTGAAGAATCCTGACAGTCTGCGAAAAAAAGACCGTTTCAAAACAGAGACGGAAAGATTAATCTTAATTGTGAGGGAGATACAGCAGTGGCTATTGAAACCAGAGAAGAAGTTCTGGAACGGGTGATGTCCATGGAAAAATCCCGATGTCCTCATTGCAGCAGAGAAATGAGTATATGGGAGGTTCCTCCGATGACCTTCAGCGACGGGCTGGGATGGGGTACGCCTTATCTGTTTGTCTGTTTTAACGACGAATGCCCGCTGTATGTGGGCGGATGGGAGAGCATGGAGAAAAATTACGGTCATGTGGCGTCTTACCGGTGTATGTGCTATCCGGGCGAGACGAATTTCGAATGTATGCCTGTTTTCAGTCCCGTGGGCGCGACAGGACAGATTATTGACGATCAGGTGATGCTTGAACAGGAAATGCTCAAGGAAAACATTAAAAAAGGCTTTTCGATTCTTGCGAACTGTTATGTCGAAAAAGACGGGGTGACAGTTCTCAGGCTGCTGCTGGATCCTTCCGAACCCGCACGGGTCAGACTCAAAGCCGCGGAAATGATAGGAGATATCGGATCGCCCGAAGCCATCGAACCGATCAGGAATCAGAAATTCGGCAACGAAGCGATTCAGGCAATGGTTGACAAATCCATCGGCAAGATTCATGAAAAATTTTTTATCCGGGAATGTCCCTTCTGCGCGGAAATCATCAAAAAGCGGGCCAATATCTGCAAACATTGCGGCAGGGAAGTCGCGGGAGAATAAACCTTAATACCGGCATATCATGGAATCAAAAAAAACTGTTTCATTTTCCAGAAACGCAGGCAATATTTTCTTTCATATTCTCACCCGCTGTAACCTCAGATGCCGGCACTGCTACATAAACCCGGGGCAGCACGGTGAGAATACTCTTCCAATCGGCACGATAGAGACATGGCTTGCAGCTTTTGCCGGAAAAAGCCGAGTTGCCAATGTGATTTTTTTGGGAGGCGAACCAACCCTGCATCCGGAATTGTCTCACGCGATAAAAGCAGCGCGGAGGCTGGGCTATGAGTCCGTAACCGTTGATACAAACGGCTATCTGTTTCACGATATTCTTTCAAAGGTCAGTCCGGATGAAGTTGATTATTTCAGCTTCAGTCTGGACGGGGCAACACGAGACATTAATGACTCGCTTCGAGGTGAAGGCTGTTATGATCGCTGTATTGCCGGAATCCGAAAGGCTGCGGACCGAGGATTCGGCACCAGCCTTATCTATACCGTAAGCCGTGCCAATATCCATGAGCTTGAGTTCATGCCGAGCTTATTGAAAGAACTGGGGATTCACCGTTTTTTCATACAGATTATAGGCATTCGGGGAAATTCTGCCGCACATGCTGAAAATCTTCAGGTTTCCCGTGAGGAATGGTTATGCACAATTCCGCGTGTTGCAGAAAATGCCGCCGCGCTCGGTATCACCGCCACCTATCCCAAAGTTTTTTTAAATCCTGACGAAGCCTTTGAATGCGCAGGTTTAGCCGCAGACAATTATTTCATCTTTCCCAACGGCAGGGTTTACCGCTGTCCTCTGTGTGAAGATTTTCCGCTTCACAGCCTGCGTTTCGAAGGCAATAACTTGGTTCAAACCGAAAAGATCAATGAAAACGATCTGTTTGCCCTCAGTATTCCTGAAGGATGCGTGATGAACAAGCTGATACAGCCCGGTAATCTGAAACCGGAGATGACATATAAAATTGCCTGCTGTATGTTAAAGGAAGAGATTTCATTCCGGTTACCTGATACAGTAGCGAGTGCTATTGTATTAACTGGTTTTATTTAGAAAGACAGTTTGTTATATAACGGGAGTTATCCTTATGCCGAATCAACGTATTACCTTGGATTTGCCTGCGGCAATTTTGGAAAGAGCCGATCAGATGGCCAGGATACTGCAACTGCCGCTCTCCGATATTCTTATCCGGACACTGACGAGTGTACTGCCGGACATTGAGGACTGCCCTCCCGATATTCAGGCCGAATTAATGCAAATGACCTGGCTGAGTGACCGGATGTTATGGCAAATTGCCCGAAGTCAGATGCCTGAAGATGAGCAGAACCGGTTACAGCTTCTCAGTGAGAGCCAGTCTTCAGGTGCGGATTCCCCCGACGAAGAGCAGACTTTGAATGCCCTCCGAAAACTGTACGGACAGATTACCCTGCGGAAAGCACGGGCATACGCGCTGTTAAGTCTTCGAGGAGGAAAACCGTTATTATCTGAAATACAGGCAATTTAAAG
>DYRK01001103.1 GCA_020718785.1 Desulfatirhabdium butyrativorans
TCAGGCATGTCCGGATATGTCCGAAAGAAGAGCCGGTTCTATCCCCATCTTTCTGACAGCCTCTTCCCAGCGTGCCTCAACAGCTACTCTGAAAATGATATCTTCAGCCACCGGGCTTGTCAGCCAGGCATTGTCTCTGATTTCCGATTCCAATTGGTAAGGTCCCCATCCGGCACAGCCCAGCACGATAATAAGCGATTCCGGTCCTCTGCCCAGAGCAATGGCATGAAGGATATCCGATGTGTTGCTCATGGCAAGAGAATCCGTAATCATCAGACAGCCGCGCCAGTCAAAAGGCGGACCGTGAAGCACGAAGATTTCGCCGATATGGACAGGTCCGCCGAGAAAGATCGGTATGTTTTCCGCCGCGGAAGTGCAGGCAATATTCAGTTCATCAAAAATATCTTTGGCAGACAGAGACGAATGAACCTGATTGACCACAATGCCCACCGCGCCTTCGGGTGTATGCTCGCAGATACAGGATACGGTATGGGAAAAATTCGGATCCGCCAGCCCCGGCATTGCCATTATGAATTGTCCTTTGAGAGAACTGTGTCCCCGTGCATAATCAGCGGACAGGTAATCATTTTCCATTATTTTTTCTCCGAGGAAATATGTCTGGCTTTCAATATCTTTTCTTCAGCGGATTGAAAAACAAAGTTCAACACCCCGAACAATGTTGACAGATCGTCAACCGTATATGACTGAATGTTTTTTGTGAAAATATTCTCAGACAGCCTGCCGAACTCCCAGAACTTTCCGTCTGTCACGATGCCCTGTACGGGAAAACCCCTGTCACCGTTTATTTTCTGCGCGGCAAGCAACTCCGCCAGACACTGCCCCCACCCAAGCTCGAAATCATTTTTCTTTGCCTCTGCCACGATAATCAGCGGCGATTCCAGCACGGTTTTGCCGAGAGCCGATCTTGCGGCAATTATATAATCAGGGATACCGGCGAGATCATCATCGCAGAAAATACTCTTCTGAATCCAGAGCGAATATATTTTGCGATAATTTTTCCATACTTCTCTCAGCAGAGGAAAAACAATGGCTTCGGAACGCGATGCCTCGGAAGAGAATACGTCAATATGTTCTCTGCTGATCTTGATTTCCTCGGCAAAACCTGCCGGAGGTACAATGCCGGAGGCAGCGATAAAATTTATTTCCTCATATCTGATATTATATCGTTTCTGAACCTGAGAAATATTTTTATAATCGCTGAAAGCCATGGTAAAAATCTCTCTGA
>DYRK01001104.1 GCA_020718785.1 Desulfatirhabdium butyrativorans
TTCAGATATCAATGATCAGTATTTTATTGAGAAGATTGGCATAAACAATATTTTTAAAACAGCTTCTGAGATCAAGAACTCCCGAACAGGTTAACGTGGCTGTTTCAGAATTATATGTAACGCTGTATTTATCACCGCACACCTGCATAATTGAGATTCTCCTTTTTAAATGTAATCAGCAAGCCTTATCATACCCGCTTCATCACCAGCAGTGTTACATCATCCGGCGTTTCAGTCCTTCCAGAATGCGGTCATGTATTTCCGAGGCTGTCCTGCTTCCGTATTTTTCAAGAATTTTTATCAGACGCTCTGAGCCGAACATCTCTCCGTCTTTTCCTCTGGCTTCGATGAGCCCGTCGGTATAAAGCACGATACAGTCTCCGGTACTCATCCTGAATTCACTCACCGGCAGCATATCGGAAATATCCGGTTCAAGCCCGATCCACATCCCGTCGGTTTCGATAGTCTCCACTTTCCGGGTGACGGCGCACCGGAGCAGTATATCCTCATGCAGACCTGAAAAATTGAAAACCCCCTCTTTTTCCGCCATCACAATGACAGTCATATGTTTTGATTCGCCCATCTTTTCAATATTCTGATAAATGACCTTGTTCACCGCAGAGAGCAGTTGATTCGGCGGCGTATCCGGATTCTGAATCAGAACCGTATGAACCGCAGTCTGAACCATCATCATGACAAGTCCTGCCGGAACGCCGTGTCCTGAGACATCTCCGATCACAATCCAGTTGCATCCGCCGACAGATATGACATCATAATAATCCCCTCCCACATCGTCTGCGGGCGTCATACTTGCGGCAATCTCATAACCGGGTATCACTGGCTTTTCAGGCAGCAGACAGGTCTGAATCTTTTTGGCAAGCTCCATCTCGCCCCACAACGCTTTCAAAGCCCGGGACAACTCATGCGTCCGATCTTTCACCCGCTGCTCAAGCTCCCCGTACAGATTGGCGTTCTTCATTGAGATAGCCGCCTGAGATGAGAGAATTTCCAGCAGTTCGAGCCTGTTCTGCGTAAATGCGTCTGTTGACAGATTATTTTCCAGATAAAGCAGACCCGACAACTCCCCCTGATGAACAATCGGCATACATAACAGGGATTTGGGGCGATGTGTTTTAATATAATGGTCTGAAGCATATGTCTCGTCATCTGCTGCGTCATTCAGCACAACGATATGTTAATAACAAATATGATAATATTGAAAAGAAAATTATAGCCGAAAAGAAA
>DYRK01001105.1 GCA_020718785.1 Desulfatirhabdium butyrativorans
AGCCCTGGCTTCCCGTGACGGGAGTACGACCCGAAGCCGGGGCTTCGGGCGCAGACGCGTTCCCAAGCTGGGGCTTGGGAACGAGGAAAAGCGTAAAAAGTGAAATTAAAGTAAAACGATTTTTTCTCGTTCCCAAGCCCCAGCTTGGGAACGCACTTGCCGGGGAA
This sequence comes from Desulfatirhabdium butyrativorans, assembly GCA_020718785.1. Classification (GTDB taxonomy): domain Bacteria; phylum Desulfobacterota; class Desulfobacteria; order Desulfobacterales; family DYRK01; genus DYRK01. Next base: position 168 of record DYRK01001105.1, read on the forward strand.
GCCCCGGCTTCCCGTGATTGGAGACGGACCGAAGCCGGGGCTTCGGGCGCAGACGCGTTCCCAAGCTGGGGCTTGGGAACGAGGAAAAGCGTAAAAAGTGAAATTAAAGTAAAACGATTTTTTCTCGTTCCCAAGCCCCAACTTGGGAACGTCCGACTCCGGAGTGCTGAAATGAAATTTTAGCACTGTCAGTAAAACGATATAGATAAGGAGATACTTCTTTGAAATCAGATAAAAAAACAGGCTTCATAGGCGCGGGAAACATGGGCGAGGCTTTTGCCGGCGCGCTCATCCGGACCGAGATGGTTTCCCCGAATATGATCTGCATGAGCGACGTCAGCGCAGATCGTCTGGATATGATGGCTAAGACTTACGGGATTAACGTGACACGCGACAACTTCGCCCTGTTTTCAGACTGCGATACAGTGGTGCTGGCTGTCAAACCCCAGCAGATGACTTCAGTGCTTTCCGAAATCGCAGGGCATAAAGATTACACAGTCACAGATCGGAAATTGGTGATTTCCATTGCCGCGGGTTTTCCCATTCGGAAAATCGAAAATATTCTCTATCCTCCGCTTAACGGGCAGCAGAGGGAAAAATTGCCACTTATCCGCGTCATGCCCAATACCCCGGCATTGGTGCTGTCCGGCATGTCCGGAATGAGTCCCAACCGGCACGCTGACGCAGATGATATCAGGATTACCCGGACATTGCTGGAGGCTATGGGAAAAGTCATTGAATTTGAAGAAGAAAAATTAGACGCGGTCACAGCTTTGTCCGGATCGGGCCCCGCGTATATATTTTATATGATAGAGGCAATGACCGAGGCAGGCATTCAGGCAGGACTCAGACCCGATGATGCGGCAAATATGACCCTTGCGACAATGGAAGGGGCAATCCGGCTGCTGAAAGAAAGGAATGAATCGCCGGAAAGCCTGCGCCGGAAAGTAACATCTCCGGGCGGAACCACCGAGGCTGCTTTGAAAGTAATGGAAAACAACAGATTCAGACAATGTATCATTGACGCGGTTGCCGCGGCTGCCCGGCGGTCAAAGGAACTGTCGGCAATGTGAATTT
>DYRK01001106.1 GCA_020718785.1 Desulfatirhabdium butyrativorans
CCCCGGTGTATCAACCGAACCGATAATTTGAGGTTTTGCCGGATCGCTTACAGAGATAATCTGTAGTCCGGCGGCATAATCCGCCACATAAACGCTTGTGCCGGATACTTCTACGTCGCTGGCCCATCCCGGTGTATCAATAGAACCGATAATCTGAGGCTTTTCCGGATTGCTTACAGAGATGATCTGCAAGCCGTTTTCATAGTCTGCCACATAAGCGGTCGCGCCGGATACGGCGACACCGTAGGCGCTGCCCGGCGTATCAACCGAACCGATAATCCGAGGTTTTTTCGGATCGCTCACGTCAACGATATTCAGTCCGTAGCCGTCTGCCACATAAGCGGTCGCGCCGGATACCGAGACATCATCAGCGCCGTTCGGTATAACAAGCGAAGCGATAATTTCAGGATTTTTCGGGTCGTTCACCGAGATAATTTGCAAATTTCCGTCCGTCACATAAACGGTTGTACCGGATACGGCAACTCCGGAAGCCCACCCGGGTGTGGCAACAGAAGCAATGATTTCAGGATTTGCCGGATCACTCACCGCTATGATCTGCAAGCCGTTTTCATCTGTCACATAAGCAATATCTCCGGATACCGCTACACTTTTGGCAAAGCCCTGCGTGGCAACCGAAGCGACAATGTGAGGGTCTGCCGGGTCGCTTATATCAATGATCTGCAAACCTCCGTACGCATCCGCAACATAAGCGGTTGTGCCGGATACAGCAATGTCCCAGGCAGAACCAGGGGTATCAGCCGAACCGATAATCGCCTTTGAGTTTCCGATATCCGGATACATGAGAACACTTGTATTCTCATCAAATCCGAAACCGCTCACGGTCACGTCTAAAGATTTTCCGGTTTCGCCCAGCACGGGATAGACCGAATCGGCTTTCAGTGGCTTGTCAAGGTCTTTGTTTGCAGAAGTTCCTGCTTTGAAAACAACTTTGTCACCGATGTCATAAATCTGACCGGTCCCGCTGTCCGCTATTCTGAACGTGATCTCTTCTCCGTCAACGTCTGATACCATCGTGAGAATATATCCCCACTTCCCGATGAAACGGATAAAATTCCCCTTTCCGCGGCAGTCGGAAACACCGCCCGGTCCGAACGCAAAAATAATACAGCCTGAGCTTTCTATTTTTTTGCCGCTGATAAATGCCTGCCCGCTCAGTTCCATTTCAAACTTTCCTGCTGTACGGGGGATAACTTTGTTCCAGTTCAGAACAATATTGCCGGTTT
>DYRK01000389.1 GCA_020718785.1 Desulfatirhabdium butyrativorans
ACAATCTGCGCCTTTCAAATTTTCTGTAAAACGCCGAAAACTTAAAACAGACGCAGACCGTTTTGCCGATAAAAAACGACTTGCGTCTGTTTTAAGCCTGGGCGTTTTACAAAAGCGCAGATTATGCCGGTGGTCAGTATATTTTTTCCGATTCGTTCCGATTCGGTTAAAATAGACTGCAAAACAGAATTTGTCAACTTTATTATCAGCCTGTCTCTGCTTTTTCTGCCGAATCAGAGCCTGCCAGCTGCATTGCAAGACCGTATCTTTCCAAAGCAAGCCGCGCCGCACGGTTGATGGGTATGGGACGGATTTCGGAACAGGGATCAAGAGATGATATCCGAATGGAAAAATCGGTAAATTTCGGTATCGGGAGTCCGTCCGGAACAGCGGCTTTGACTGCCGCGGCGATATCGGGCGTATTTTTTTTCTGATGCCCGCAGATAACCGCTTCAGGCAGCCCTTTTTTGTTTTTCACGGCTGCAAAGCCGAATAATCGGCAAAGGGTCGGACGCCAGGGATAAACCAGACATCGCCCGTTTACTGAAATTACGGGATCAGGCTGATAAAACACACATTTTCTCTCATCACCCGCTGCCGCGATACGTTCCAGCCATCGGGACCATTCCCCCTGCCGAAACAATTCCTGCGCCAGCGGCAACATTTCAGGAACCGTCGCCTCGACTTTCACGGATGTACAGCATTTTCCGCACCCCGGCGGACATTGAAGCGATGTTCTGTTCCGAAAAGCTTCGGTTTCTTTGTCTATATGAGAGTAAATTTCTGAAATCTGAGGAATAATATTGTTTTGCATATTGATTCCGGAAGTAAATTTTTTCCTGCCGTCTGTCTTATGAACTCATGTTACGCACCTGTCATTCCTGCGGAAGCAGGAATGACAGCGGGACGCCTGATTTACGTCCGGCTGCGTATTCTTTCCACCGTCATAATCTGCGCTTTCCGAATTCTCTGTAAAACGGTTTTGCAAACCGTTTCTCCGCAGAAAACGGCTTGCAAAGCCGTTTTACATAAGCGCAGATTATGCCGGTGGGCAGTATAACATCACTTAATAACTGATGTTACGCAGCCGGATGTAAAATCAGGCGGCTGTCATCTTCCGCTGTCATTCCCGCGAAAGCGGGAATCCGCGTTGAAAACACTGCTGGATCAAGAAAAAGAAATCCGGTTTCCGCTTTGTCCGATATCGGAAATCCGGTTCCTTTAGGCAGGAACTGACGGCCGGAACAACCCGGCCGCCAGCCTTCCGTCACTGTGTCATCCACACCCGATCCTGAGCCCAATGTCCGGGATCGGAGATTATTTTAATCCATCCGCCGGGAACCCATTCGCGTCTGTGATTGTAATGTGCCGGATTCCATACTCTTTTAAATGCCGGCGGAACCCAGATTCTCCGGATTTCCCAATGCCCCCGGGGTCTGGGCGGGCAATACCGCGGCGGAGGGGGAACCGGAGTTTCATAAGAAGCAGTTTCGTTACTGACCGCGTTGTGATGGCTGTTCAGCAGCGCACTTCCCAGAAGGGCAGCGCCGACACCGATTGCCAAACCTTCCCAGCGATGCCGCTGTTTGGAGCCCGCCAATGCAGGAACCGCCAGAAGGGAAACACAGACAAGTATTGCAATCAGGGATATCATAAGCTTTTTCATATAAAATTCCTCCTATTACGAATCGTAAACCTGCGTTTCATATTTACCCTGCTTAGACGCAGGGTTTCAAAAAAAGGTTTACAGGAAAAATACCGCTTACGTTTTTACGAATAACTTTTGAGCTTACGATAGAGGGTTTTCCGGCTGATGCCGAGAATATCCGCGGCAGTTGTGCGGCTGCCTTCCGCATGACTTAATACCTGCATAATATACTTCTTTTCCATTTCCGCCAATGGGAGAAAAGACGGATCACGGTCAGGTGCATTCACGGACGCGTCCGTATCTGCCGAGACATCCGATATTTCTCTCGGAAGTTCGCGTTCTGTGATGAGCTTATTCTCCGAGAGAATCACCCCTCGCTCGATCACATTCTGAAGTTCCCGTATATTTCCGGGCCAGCCGTAATTCAGGAGACATTCCATTGCTTTTTTGCTTATCCGAAAAGAAGCCGGTTCTCTCAGACAGGCTCTTCCGAGAAAATGTTCGACCAGCAGCGGAATATCTTCTCTCCGCTCCCGCAAAGGCGGAAGATCAATTTTAAACACATTCAGCCGGTGATAAAGGGCTTCGCTGAAACGGCCGGCTTTTACTTCCTCGAGCAGATTCCGGTTCGTGGCGCAGATAAATCGGACATCCACTTTTATCTCTTCTTTGTCTCCTACGCGGCGGTAGGTCTGATTTTCCAGAACACGGAGAAGAGATGACTGAACTTCGGGAGAGAGTTCTCCGATTTCATCTAAAAACAGAGTCCCTTTATGCGCCAGCGCGAGCAGTCCGTCTCTGGTTTCATTTGCCCCGGTAAACGCGCCTTTGCAATAGCCGAAAAGTTCGCTTCGGACCAATTCTTTCTGCAAAGTACCGCAGTTTTTTGTTATCAGCGGAAGCTCGGCACGCTGGCTCCGGCTGTGAATTTCCTGAGATACCACATTCTTGCCGCTTCCGCTTTCCCCCATAAGCAGAACCGGCACAGATGCAGGACCGACTTTGCGGATGAGATACCGCACATTTTCAACAGCAGATGAACGGCCGATGAACCTTTTCGGCGGTCTGTCATCCTGTCTGTGACGCAGCATCCGGTTTTCTCTTTGCAGACATACACGCTGATATGCCTTCTCGATTACGAGTTCCAGCCGGTCTAAATCAAAGGGCTTGGTGATATAGTCATACGCGCCCATTTTCGTAGCTTCCACAGCCGTGTCAATATCTCCGTGACCCGTAATCAGAATGACTTCGGCTTCGGGGATCATCTCCCGGAAGTTTATCATCAGGTCAAGTCCGTTTCCGTCAGGCAGTTTTATATCAAGAAGAATAACGTCAAAGCGCTGTCGCCGGACCGTATCAAAAGCTTCCTGCGCGCTTCCTGCCGTGCTTATCACCCGATGAGGCGCAGCCAGTTCTTTCTGGATCAGTCTGCGGATGGATTTCTCATCGTCCACAACCAAAATCTGAATTGTTGTCATGTCTCGGTTCTCACGGGTTCGGGGTTCGAGGTGCGAGGTTCGGGGCATTACCTCTGACCCCTTACCCCGAACCCCTGACCTCACGCAGCCTGACATCGAATACGGAGCCTTTGCCCTGCTCGCTGCTTACGGCAATTTCCCCGCCATGCTGGCCGTATGATATTGTAGCAGGTGGAAAGCCCTATGCCGGTGCCTTTTCCCACGGCTTTGGTGGTAAAGAAGGGTTCGAATAATTTGTCCATAAATTCAGGAGAAATACCGCAGCCCGAATCTTTTACACTCAGCACAATCCAAAGTTTATCTGATTTATAGGTTCGAATAGCGATGTTTCCTTTTTCCCGAATGGCGTCCAGCGCATTAAGGATCAGGTTGAGAACCACCTGTTTGAGTTCTGCGGCTATCCCCCTGACATCAGGAACATTCTGATCCAGTTCAAGGCAAATGCTGCCCGGCGGATGACTCTTCAACTGATACCTCAGCAATTTAAGTACATCCATGACCAGAGCGTTGAGATTGACGGGCGAAAATTCCGGTCTTTTCCGGGGACTGAAGGTCAGAAGACTCTGAACAATATCGCGGCACCGGTTGCATTCCGCGAGAATGGTCTCCACATATTCCTGAAAATCTTCCCAAAGTTCACGGTCTGCCGGAGCTTGCCCCAGCTTTTCCTTCAGTCTGGGCAGACGGCGCCTAAGTCCTTCTGCAAAGCCGCTGACGGCTGTCAGAGGATTGTTGACTTCATGGGCAACGCCGGCAGCCAGCACTCCGATAGTAGCCATTTTCTCAGCCTGCCAGTATTTTGCCTGATATTCCTTTTCAAGCGTCACATCCCGCTTGAGAATCAGGATATTGAATGGCTTTCCTCTGAAATCTCGCAGAGGCGAGGCCGTGATTTCAAACTGGCGGTTTTTTCCCTTCAGATGGCAGATGAACATCTGACGGCAGACCCGGTTTTCTTCCCGCGCAATCACCAAAGGACAGGGAGAACAGGGAAGGTACTGCTTTCGGAACACCTCGTAACAGAAATGGCCTGTCGGGCTTCTATGCTCAAAAAATTCGAAAAATACATGATTGACCGAAACGATTTGAAACTCCAGGGAAACCACAGCCATAACATCCGTGATGCCGTCCAGAATTGCCTGAATTTCCAGCCGCTTGCGTTCCACTTCCAGATTGGAGGCTCTGAGTTCGCTGATCTTGATCTGGACCTCTTTGAAAAAGCCCAGTTTGGTATATTCAAGACCGATAAGGTCTTCTAATCTCGTATCTGTTTCCATATATGGGTCAGAGGTACGGGGTTCGGGGTTCGGGGTGAGACTCTGACCTCTCACCCCTGACCTCGTACCCCGGACCCGCTTTTATCCTACCACGCTTCTTCGCACATTTCAAGCATCTGTTCCCAATCGGCAGAACGCGGATTGGTCAGCAGGCACGCGTCCCGTGATGCGGTCTTGCAGACCTGCGGCAAAGTCGAGCGGTCCGAAACAATATCTCTCAGCCGCGTGGCAATTTTCAGAGAAGCGAAATTTTCCTCTAATTTTTCGATTCCTGCCAGCGCGGTTGAGCGTGAAGTCCGCCGGCGTTTTCCCAGGATGATTCTGCCGATATCGGCAAGTTTCTCTTCGCACGCGGGCAGATTGTAGCGCATCACCGGCGGAAGAAGAACCGAATGAACCAGCCCGTGAACCACATCCAGCATTCCGCCTAAAGAATGCGCCAGGGCATGATCCATTCCCAGACTGGCATTGCTGAAAGCCATAGCCGCGGCTGTGCTTGCGATAGCCAACTGTTCCAATACATCCGGACAGGGTTCTTTCAACGCGCGGGGCAGATATCTGATGATCAGATCAATGGCTTTAAGAGACTGAACCTCGGTAAAAGGAAAGGCAATCCGGGATATGTATGACTCAACCGCATGGGAGAACGCGTCAATCGCGGAGGAAATAATCAAATCCCTGGGTTTGGTGCCAAGAATCAGCGGGTCAATGATAGAAATATTGGGAACCAGCGTCCGGCTGATAATGGACATTTTGACACATCGCCGGACATCCGTGATAATAGCGAACTGGGAAATATCAGACCCGCTTCCTGCTGTGGAGGGAATGAACACCATGGGCGGAAGTGGACGCTGAATGCGGTTTGCGCCTTCGTAATCATGGACGGTTCCGCCGTTGCTCGCCACAAGCGCGATCCCTTTGGCTGCATCCATGGGACTGCCTCCGCCTAAAGCCATCACCACGTCGCAGCCTTGTTCCTGATACAGCCGCGCGCCTTTCTGTATCTGAAAATCCCTGGGATTTGCAACAATATCGGAATAATAAAACCAGTCCAGCTTTTCGGTCTCTAAAATTTCAAAAACTTTTTCCACCCAGCCGGCTTTTTCAAGTCCCGAGTCGCTCACCAGAAAGACCCTTTCCGCACCGAGTATCCGGGCGCATCCCCCGGCATATTTCAGGCTTTCACGCCCGAAGAAAATTTCAGGCAAAGAAAATTTGCGGACAGTCATCGGCATAAATATGTCTCCACATTTTCGGCAAGTTCTGAAATCAGAAAGATTATGACAACGTGAGTTCGACATAAAAAATGATTGATTTTAATATTGTCAGACGGATCAGACTACCGGACAATTTTTCAGACCGCTCTGCTGAAACAGACACAAAACGGCTTGCA
>DYRK01001107.1 GCA_020718785.1 Desulfatirhabdium butyrativorans
GCCGCCGTATCCGTGTCCGCCGCCTCTGTCTGTTATCTTTACGGACTGAGTATCGGTGATTCCGGGAGACGGTTCCGGGTTGCGCCCTTCATGAACACGGGTCTGCGTGAACAGGGTTCTGTGAATGCGTTCCCATGTCCCGTCAGTCTTCCATTTCCTGAAGCAGTAATAAACCGTCTGCCACGGAGGCATACTTTTTCGAAACTTCCGTCTTTGCACCATTTCGAAAAACGGTAATAAACTCCCTTATAAGTGATTTCCGGCTTTCCGGACGGAAGCCTGTCAATCGGGAGCATATGCCATTGGCAGCCGGTGTAAAGCACATAAAGAATATAGTTGAAAACTTTATAAAGAGGTATTTTGCAGACAAAGCCTCTTTTTGCTTTGCTCAGATGCGGTTCAATATATTTCCCGAACTCTTCCGGCGTTACATTTGTCGGAATTTTTCCCATGGTTGTCTCTCCTTTATTTTTATTTTGTGATAAGTGCCGAAGACAGCCGTATTGTATATCATACTTACTTTTAAATGTCAAAAGTATAGATGAGTTCTGAGAATAATTCTTAATAATAATCTTTTTTTGTAATAAATCAAGATATTTTTTATTAGTTTGATTTTTATTGAAAATACAGGAAGTAAGGAAATTATGATACTGAAAATCATGTCAGAGAGGATATAAACCGCGTAATTTTTTAATGTGAGTTCGACGTAAACAGCCGCTTTCCCCATTTTGTAAAGGGGATTTCAGCTCACCCCCGGTCTCGCCTGTGACGTAATAAAATTCATCGGAAGTGAGGGCCGGGGGGATCCGAAAGGGATCATCCCGGGACAGCCTGTATTTTACAACAGTGAAAGCCTTTTTCGAAAAACATTCACGCCGCATCACCGTTTACACGCTGCCTTCATATTCTCCGGATTACAATCGCGATTGAAATGCTTCGGAAAAAAATAAAGGAGAAAGAGACTCACCTTCATTATTTTCCTGCTTTTCAGTCTCTTAAAGACAGAGTGAACGAAGCTCTTCTTCATTTCGGAAATATGAAAGACGAAGTTCTCCCACTCTTCGGTCTTTATGACAGGCTCCCGGGCAAAAAGGATACCGTTTCCGCAATTGATTTTTAAGTACCTCGTCAATAATTTTGTAACATTATGTGAACTCAATAACGTACTGGGAACCGAAATTGATGAAAATAGACATTTTCGGAAATAAGGAATCAGTGCCATACCGGCTCCGGGCCTTTTTT
>DYRK01001108.1 GCA_020718785.1 Desulfatirhabdium butyrativorans
TGCCGCATGACGAATTCGTAAATCCTTGCCAAAGAGGGATTCGCAGATCAGAACTGAAATTTCAGGAAACCTTTAAGTATCTTTGTAAAAATCATCGCCCGGACCGGACGATCCGTCTCTCTTTTTCTCCGATCTGGACGGTATCAGCCATATAAGGCAAAGGAGCGTTCCCCCGCCTTTCAGGCAGGTATGCACCGGGATGAAAATCCGAAAAAGCCGGGAACGTAAAATCAGTAACTTGTGATGATTTACATGGGAGAAAAAGGATGTCCGCCGTCGGCGACAGATTGATTTTATCAGTCATGTGTCTCATTGCTGTTTATACTCCGTTAAAAAAAATAAGAGAGCTAACCGCATTCCGGGCAGGGTGCCACAGCTGTAATGCAATAAAAATTCGTCATAATTGATTCCATCATTTCCTATTTTACAGATTTTCAGAAATTAATTTTCACAAGGCAGCACTGAGGAGATAATACTTTTTCGTATATCTCCGAGCGATAACGCAGTGAAAATTAATTTCTGGAAGTCTGTAGCTCAGATCAGTTCGTGAAAAGCTCTATAACTTCATTCAAGGGTCTGTCTTACTGCCAGTTCTCCTACAGAACACTCGGTCAGAGTCTCATTCAGGAAAATCCGGATCATGGCTGTATCGCTGCGGAGATGTTCCAGAAAAGGCTTTGTAACGTCGCTGTCTATAGCGGCAGCAGTCCGGGCCGCAAGCCCCCGGAGGATCGGTTCCTCAGATCGCATATAGGGAATAAGAAAGCCCGCCGCGTCTTTTACAAATTCGGGCCGGGAATATGCAAGTCTTCCCAATCCCCAAAGTACGCCCTGTTGCAGGATTTCATGCTCGATGAAGTTTCCGTCTTCCCGGATATATGAGATAAGGATGCGGTGATATTCCTCGGTCAACCGCTTATTCCGTGCCATGATTTCCCCCATAGCCTCGGACGATCCCCAGCCGATTCCGCCGGATTCGTCATTCAGACTCCATATCAGTCGCCGCATGACTACCCGTGCAGATTCCATGTCCTGTTCTGCAAGCAATGAAACCGCTGCCCCCATAGCTTTAACAGCCCGCCATCGGATTATCTCGTCTGTATTGCAGAAAAAAGAAAACAGGGGATTGACAGCCTGTTTCAGTGGAAACCGGCAGATTTCATCACGGCTCTTTTCAGCATCCTGACGGGTAAGAAGCTCGAATATATTTTTTTTCAGGGTTCTGCCGTTCATTTTCAGTA
>DYRK01001109.1 GCA_020718785.1 Desulfatirhabdium butyrativorans
ATGGCAAATATCTTAATTGTTGACGACGATAAAATGATCTGCGATTCGCTGGTCCGTATTTTTGCGGACATGGGACACGGGGTCTCATATTCGGTGACGCTCGGAGAGGGCTTAACGGAAGCTGCATCAAAGGATTTCGATGTGGTTTTTCTGGATGTCCGGCTGCCTGACGGGGACGGCATCAAGCATCTGCCAGCGTTTCAGGCTGCGCCCGGTCTGCCGGAAGTAATTATCATCACAGGATTTGCCGATCCCGACAGCGCGGAATTGGCAATAAAAAGCAATGCTTGGGATTATATCAGAAAACCGGCTTCCATTGATTCTGTTACCTTGACTCTTACCCGTGCGCTTCATTATCGTAAAGAAAAAAAAGCCGCGTGTTCGGGATTTACGCTCAACTGTCTGAAAAGAGAAGGCATTATCGGAAGCAGTCCTGAAATCAAGACCTGTCTCGATCTTTTGGCGCGTGCTGCAGCCACCCATGCCAATATCCTGATTTCAGGAGAAACCGGAACCGGCAAAGAACTTTTTGCCCGAGCTGTTCATGCCAACAGCACGAGAAGCGATAAAAATTTCGTAGCAGTGGATTGTGCTTCGCTTCCGAAAACATTGACAGAAAGTCTGCTCTTCGGACATATAAAAGGATCATTCACCGGCGCGGACAAAAACGAAGATGGACTGATACTTTCTGCTGACCAAGGAACGCTTTTTTTAGATGAAATCGGCGAACTTCCTCCGTCTGCACAGAAGACCTTTTTACGGGTCTTGCAAGAACGCAGGTTCCGTCCCGTAGGCGGTGTCCGGGAAATAAGCAGTGATTTCAGGCTGGTTTCCGCCACCAACCGGAATCTTGACAACATCGCAGAGTCAGGGGATTTTCGCAGCGATCTTCTGTTCCGTATCCGTTCCGTGACCATCCATCTGCCGCCGCTCAGGGAACGTATCGGAGACATTGAAGAACTTGCCGCAATTTATATGACTAAGCTCTGCGAATCCCGGAATACACCGATAAAAGCCTTTTCACCGGATTTTTCCGATGCTCTGGCAAACTATTCATGGCCCGGGAATATCCGTGAATTGTACAATGCTCTTGACTGGGCTATTATCCATGCCGTTAACGAAACGACTCTGTTTCCCAAACATCTTCCCCCGCGTATCCGTATCCAGAATGCCCGTTCTGCAATACTTCCTCTGCACTGTGAAAGTAAAGCGGGTTTGGCGATTTCAAACTTGGCCGCTTT
>DYRK01001110.1 GCA_020718785.1 Desulfatirhabdium butyrativorans
CTTCGGAGGGAGATTCTGACTCTGCCTGCTTTGACTCTGCCGGCATTGTATTGCTGCTATCCGAATAAACAGGGTGCGCCGCTCCCATCCCGCCTTCTTTCAGCATATCGGCATAATAGGCACGGACTTCTTCGGGATCAAAAGTCAGGAATGTGCCTCCCGAAGCAAAATGCTGAACAAAAACCTTGCCTACAGAATATGTGGCAGCACCGGCAATAACCGGCATTGTTACGGCTCCCGCGGTCTGCCCTATCAGCGGAACGCTCTTGGCGATGCTTGCTGCCAAGGGACCTGAAACTGCCGGAGGGAATGCTCCGCCGATCAGAGCAGACAGAATGTTCTTTACTTTGTCTTTACGGAACGGGATATTATACAGCCGGGCAAGTTTTCTCAGCATAAGCAGTTGAACGCCCGTCATTGCCATAAAGTCTATCAGGGGCAGGGGAATAAGCCCCAAGCCCATTGACGCCCATACATGATGCCGGATAATTCTGTCTGTTTCTTCTTTTGACGGACGGGTTGCCGCCCTTTCATCTGTTATAGGTGTTTTCATAAGTATCCATCCTGTTTTTCGAGTGAAAAGTGCAAATTATTTCTCATTTCTCACTTTCCATATCCGCGGCAATATTTTCGCCGTCCCCGGCAATTTTTTTGCCTTCTTCAAACATGTCGGCATAATAAGCCCATACTTCTTCGGGATCAAAAGTCAAGAACGTGCCTCCCGAGGCAAAATGCTGAACAAAAACCTTGCCAACCGCGTAAGTCGCTGCGCCGGCGATAACCGGCATTGCCGCCGCGCCGATTGTCTGTCCTGCCAGAGGAACAGCTTTTGCCATACTTGCCACAGAAGCCGAGATCATACCGGGTAGATATCCGCCCGCGAGAGCGGACAGAATATTTTTGACCTTATCCCTGAAAAACGGAACGCCATAACTTTCAGCAATCTTTTTCAGCAGATGGAGTTGGACAGCCGTCAGCGCAACAATATCTATCAAGGGCATGGGAATCAGTCCTACTCCGATGGACGCCCATACATGATACCGGATAATTGTATCGCTTTCTTCTTTTGACGGTTTTTTCATCTTTGCTTCCGCATTATGTGCTTCTGCATTCATCTGTGACAGCCTTCGGCGTTAAATAAAGTGAGAAGTTTTTACTCCTCATTTCTCACTTCTCATTCCTCACTTCTCATTCATCTTGGCAGTTATCCTCTGCCCTTCTTTAAACATTTCAGCATAAT
>DYRK01000390.1 GCA_020718785.1 Desulfatirhabdium butyrativorans
TGCGCCCGAAGCCCCGGCTTCGGTCCGTCTCCCGTCACGGGAAGCCGGGGCTTCCTCGGCAAGTGCCTTCCCAAGCCGGGGCTTGGGAACGAGGAAAGGGTTTCATCCGCCCTACTCCAACTCATTTTTCAGATCACGGGTCATCAGCCGGAAAACCGCTTCTTTCGGAGACACATCGTCATAAAGAATATGATAAGTCTCATGGGAGATGGGCATTTCCACTCCCAGTTTCCGCGAGAGATTATACACGGATTCGGCAGTTTTGACTCCTTCGGCAACCATCCGCATTTCAGACAGAATTTCTTTCAGAGTTTTTCCCTCTCCGATCTGCCGTCCCACAGTATAATTTCTGCTCAGATTGCCGGTGCATGTCAGCACAAGATCGCCGACTCCGGCAAGTCCTGAAAAAGTACGCGCGTCTGCTCCGAGTTTCAGTCCGAGCCGGGTCATTTCCGCAAGCCCCCGTGTAATCAGAGCCGCACGGGTATTGAGTCCCAGACCCAGACCGTCTATGATTCCCGAAGCAATGGCAATCACATTTTTGACAGAACCGCCCAATTCTACGCCGATAATGTCATCATGAGTGTAAACCCTGAAAAAAGGCGTGGCAAAAACCTGCTGAATCAGGGCTGCCGTGTCTTTGTTCTTTGATGCTACGGTAACAGCAGTGGGAACCTGTTTTGCCACATCTCTGGCAAAGCTCGGGCCGGAAAGAGATGCGAAGCGGCTTGAACTAAGCTCGGGAAGGGCTTGGGCAATCACGCCGGACATGGTGAGATGCGTTTTGTTCTCAATCCCTTTGGAAGCTGATACCACAATGCTCTTCCTTGACACATATCCTGCCATTTTCAGGACAGTTTCCCGCATGACATGGGAGGGAACCACAATCAGCAGCAAATCCTTTTCCGAAACGACCTCAGCCATGTCATTGGAGGGAAAGAGATTTTCGGAAAGCGGAAATCCGGGGAGAAAAACTATATTTTCCCGGCAGTTGCGAATCTGGTCTCTGACTTCTTCTTCAAAGACCCAGAAATCGGTCCGGAACCCCTTGGTTCCCAAAAGATTGGCAAGGGCAGTCCCCCAACTGCCGCCGCCGACCACGCCGATTTTTATCTCATTTATATTTTTCATATTTTTTCTTCAGATATCGTTTGCTTCCCTGATATGGAAAGGGATGCGGCAGAGACATTTTACTCCTCTTTGATTTCCTCTTCATCCTCTTCTTTTTCGGCAAGTCTTGCCGCACCGATAACCCGCTCCCCGGGATCCATGCCGATGAGTTTGACTCCCTGAGTGTTGCGGCTGATAACCTTGATACCGTTGATGTGCATCCGTATCAGCTTTCCTTTGTCGCTGACGAGCATCAGGTCATCCTCGTCTTCTACCAAAAGAATGGCAATGACCTGCCCGTTCCGCTCACTGGTCTTGATCGTGATCACGCCTTTGCCGCCGCGCTTCTGAACCGGATATTCGTCAATGGAGGTCCGCTTGCCGTAACCGTATTCCGTGGCAGTAAACAGGGTCTGTCCGTGACTAAGCACTTCCATGCCCACAATATGATCCCCTTCGGCAAGGTTCATTCCGCGCACGCCCTGTGTGGCACGACCCATGGGCCGCGCATCGGATTCATGGAACCGTATGGATTTTCCCATAGCTGATCCCAGAAAGACATTCATGGTTCCGTCGGTAATCCGTGCCGCGATCAGTTCATCTCCGGGAACTAATTTCAGGGCAATAATCCCGCCTGACATGGGTCGGCTGTAAGACATGAGGTCTGTCTTTTTCACGGTTCCGTTTCTTGTTGCCATCATAATATGATAGCCCGGCTCAAATGCCGGAACATTGAGAACCGTGGTCAGTTTTTCTCCTTCCTCGAAATTCAGAAGATTCACAATTGCCTTGCCTCGGCTCGCACGTCCTGCCTGAGGAATCTCATAGACTTTGCACCAGTAAACCTTTCCACGGCTGGTAAAAAACAGAAAAGTATGATGGGTGGAAGCCACAAAAAGACGCTCCACAAAATCTTCGTCTTTGGTTCCCATAGCGGTCTTTCCTTTGCCGCCGCGGAGCTGATTCTGGTAAAGCGTAATCGGATTCCGTTTGATATACCCCGCGTTGGACACGGTGACCACCATATCTTCTTCCACTATCATATCTTCAAGGGTCACCTCTTTTGTCTCTTCGAATATCTGTGTTCTGCGCGAATCCCCGAATTCGTTCCGAATTTCCGAAAGCTCGTTCTTTATGATATCGAGAAGCAGCTTTTCACTCCCCAGAATTTCTTTGTATCGCGCAATGTCTTTGAGAACAGACTGATACTCTTCAACGATTTTCTCGCGTTCAAGACCGGTCAGACGTTGCAGGCGCATATCCAGAATCGCCTGTGCCTGAAGCTGCGTCAGACCGAATTTCTGAACCAGCCCGTCTTTTGCCTCTGCCGGGTTTTTGGATTTCCGGATCAGAGACACAACCGGGTCAAGATTCTCGATGGCTGTTTTCAGACCTTCGAGGATATGTCCGCGCTCTTCGGCTTTTTTAAGATCATAGCGGGTCCGCCGGGTAATGATTTCTTTGCGGTGCAGGATAAAATGTTCCAGCATCTCTTTGAGGCTGAACAACTGGGGACGGTTTTCGACAATAGCCAGAAAGATAATGCCGAAGCTGTTTTCCATCTGTGTATGTTTGTACAGCTGGTTGATAATCACTTCCGCGACCTGATCTTTTTTCAGACCCACGGCGATCCGCATTCCTTCCCTGTCAGATTCGTCTCTGACATATCTGATGCCTTCGATCTGTTTGTCTTTCATCAGTTCAGATATTTTTTCAATCAGTCTGGCTTTGTTTACCTGATAGGGAAGTTCAGTGACAACAATGGTTTCAGCCCCGGTTTTGTCTTTTTCGACCAGAGCTTTTGCACGCAGCCGGATAATGCCGCGGCCCGTCTCATAAGCTTCGTAAATCCCTTTGGTTCCGTAAATTGCCGCTGCGGTTGGAAAATCCGGACCCGGAATGAACTGCATCAGTTCTTTCCACGTAATATCGGGATTATCTATCAGGGCATTGATGCCCGCGATGATTTCGGAAAGATTGTGCGGCGGAATATTGGTAGCCATGCCCACGGCTATTCCGGATGAGCCGTTGATGAGAAGAGTCGGAATTTTTGCCGGAAGCACGGACGGCTCAGTGAGCGATTCGTCATAATTCGGAACAAAATCAACCGTTTCTTTCTCAAGATCAGCCAGCATCTCGTGCGTGATTTTTGCCATGCGGATTTCGGTATAACGCATAGCCGCGGGCGGGTCTCCGTCCACGGAACCGAAATTGCCCTGTCCGTCCACAAGGGGATAGCGCATGGAAAAATCCTGTGCCATACGCACTATTGTGTCATAAACCGCGGTGTCGCCATGAGGATGATATTTGCCTATAGTATCTCCAACGATACGCGCAGATTTTTTATAGGGTTTGTTAAAGTCGTTTTTCAGTTCGTGCATGGAATAGAGGATGCGGCGGTGAACCGGTTTCAGTCCGTCGCGCACATCCGGCAAAGCTCTGCCGATGATTACACTCATGGCATAATCGAGGTAAGATTTTTTCATCTCGCTCTCGATGCTTACTTCAGGCATTCTTTCTGTACTCATATTTTTCACCTGTATTTTCAATCAAGAATAAACCCATATTGTTCTGACAAAAAAATTTCAGGAACACGGTCCGAATCCCGATTCACAGAATTAAGCATCTGTAAATCAGGATAATCCGATTCATCATAAAAAATCAGCGGTTCAGACACTGTATAATAGGAAGTTTAAACGAATTTATCGCAGAAATCAAGGGGATTTTGCTTCCGAGGATAAGGGCTTGTCTTTTATTTATTTTTAAATCAGGGGATTGAAGTGGAAGGGGATTAATTGCGGCAGGCAAAAAATGCGGCTAGGATTCTCGAAAGGCATCCGCCCCTGCAGGGAGGATTTCCATTGATTTTCCTTTTTTTTATGGTATTCTGACTTTTTTAATTAAGATGTTACAAAAAAGTCCTTTAATTTAAAACTGTTTAAAAAATATTTTATTGAATCTCTGCACAGGCGCATTGCAAATCTTTACCTTTCCAATGCCTGTGCAGGCTTGACTGTTGCTGTGCTGCTCAAGCATAACTGCTTAAATTTATTATTGTGTGATTCCGATTTTCGGTTATTCTTATCACCGTCATAACCTGCGCTTTCCGAATTTTCTGTAAAAGGCCGAAGCTTAAAACAAATGCAAATCGTTTCTGCTGACAAAACGGTTTGCAAAACCGTTTTACAGAAGCGCAGGTTATGCAGGGGGGCGGTATAAATATGAATTTTACGGAGGTATCGTTATGGCAATAAGCGAAATCGTAAAGAAATGCAGGATGTCTCTCGGAAAGCATTACGGAGATATGTTCGGAGGGCTGATTTTATACGGTTCTGCAGCTCGCAATCAGGCTGACATGACGAGTGATATTGATCTTCTTGTTTTACTCAACAATCCTTTTGACTATTTTCATGAACTTTATCGGATTATAGATGTTCTGTATCCGATTCAATTGGAATCAGATCATCTTATTTCTGCAAAACCTGCGCTGACGGATGAATTCGGGCATGGAAAAATTCAGTTTTACAGAAATGCGAAAAAAGAGGGAATCGCTTTGTGATTTCACAGTATTTTGAAGAAATAAAGGCAAATCTCGAAAGAGCCGAACAATCGGTTCACGCGGCTAAGGAATTAGCCGGAAAAGGTTATTATGATTTTGCCGGTTCGAGAGCGTATTATGCGGCGTTTTATGCAGCTACGGCTCTTCTGCTGACCGAAGGCATCGGATTTTCCAAGCATAGCGGCGTGATCAGTTCAATTCACAAGCGGTTTGTCAGAACAGAAAAACTGTCCAAAGAACAAGGCAAAAATCTCAACTGGCTTTTTGAATTACGCAGCATAGGAGATTACGGCGGCATTGTTCATGTTTCCGAAGAGCAGGCAGAAAAGGCTATCTGTTTTGCGGAGAATTTTTTGAAAGGTGTCAATCGCCTGATTGGGAATATACAATTTCAACTCGGCATTCCTTTAAACCCTTA
The DNA here is from genome assembly GCA_020718785.1 of Desulfatirhabdium butyrativorans. Classification (GTDB taxonomy): domain Bacteria; phylum Desulfobacterota; class Desulfobacteria; order Desulfobacterales; family DYRK01; genus DYRK01. Next base: position 5,088 of record DYRK01000390.1, read on the forward strand.
AACATTCCGCAGTTGCAAAGCCGGTCAATAAGTGATGGCGATACTTTGAGGATTGACAGGATTTGAAAACGTAGGGCAGGTGAAAACCCGCCCTACGAAACGATTACTTTGTCGGCTGACCGAGCTTCTGCCGGATTGCTTTCACCAAAAGATCAACCGCCAAATCTTTCGGGGAAAAAGCAGTTCCGCTCTCATCATCCGGAGTCCGGCTTCTGGAGGAGGATGTTCGGGTCCATGTTGAATTCTCACTAATCGCCATTGAAATAGCAAACTTTGTCCCAAGATAAGTAAATTCCCCTGTTATGGAACCTGAACCTTTATAGGAAATTGTGTTACCGGAAATTGTTCCTTTACCACTACCTACATTTTCAGTAACCGTTACAGTTGAACCATAAACACCGGCTTGGTTTAACCCGGTCTGCATAAAAGCTGAAACTTCACTGTCAGTTAGATAAGTTCCAGATAAAGAGACAATATTTCCTTCAACATTTCCGGTCCGTAAAATAGTATTGCCGACAACTTTCACACTACAATCAGTTTGTTCGATGGAAAGCGGCTCGGAGACAGGTCCAGTTTCAGGAGTCATAGGTTTTCTCGTTCCCAAGCCCCGGCTTCCCGTGGCGGGAGACGACCCGAAGCCGGGGCTTCGGGCGCAGATGCGTTCCCAAGCCGGGGCTTGGGAACGAG
>DYRK01000391.1 GCA_020718785.1 Desulfatirhabdium butyrativorans
AAGATGCCGGAAACCTCCGACCCTCTAAAGATAATTCTTATTTCCGAAAATGTCTTTTATATAAAAAAGGTTGCGGAAGGCATACTTCTGATTCGGAAAGATCAGTCTCTTTGGGATATATGGGAGCAGAATATTATTAAATACGAAGAACCGTTTATGATTAAACGGGAACAGCCGGCAGAGCAGCAGGAGAGGGCAGGACTTGATGCGTTATTTGATTGATACGAATATCTGTGTTTATATCATTAACCAACGTCCTGTTGAAGTAATTAAGAAATTTAAACAGATAAGCGTAGGTGATATTGGAATATCTTCTATCACTGTTTCCGAACTTCAATACGGAGTTTCTAAAAGTAAGCATAAGGAGAGGAACCAGCAGCGCCTGAATGAATTTTTCCTTCCCATGACAATATTGGCTTTTGATGAGAATGCTGCAAAACGTTACGGAGATATTCGATATCAATTAGAGAAACAGGGACAAATCATCGGACCTCTTGATTTGCTTATTGCAGCTCATGCCGTGAGCGAACATCTGATTATAGTGACCAATAATGATAAAGAATTTAAACGGATACAGGATTTAAGAGTTGAGAATTGGGCGGAAAATTGTTAGTGAATAATATAATATTTTATCGAAAGAAAATAATTATCCGCATTCTTAGCGGGAAAATAAGTTTTAGCTGACAGAGACATTGAAAACAGACTGCTGATTACGGTTGCGCCGGAGGGGTGTTTGCGGTGTGTGAAAGATTGATTGAAAAATATATTTTCCGGGAACTGGAATGAATATGGGCGATAAAAATGAATTATTATGCTACTGGATCGAAAGCTCGGACAATGACTTCCGTACCATGATTCATCTGTTGGAAAAAGGCGATTTTACATGGGCGCTTTTTATCGGGCATATTGTTATAGAAAAATTGCTGAAAGCGTGGTATGTTTACAATACGTCTGATACACCGCCATATATTCATGATTTGGTTCGGCTGTCAGAAAAAGGAGGACTGTCTTTAAATGAAAACCAAAAAGATATCCTTGATACGATTACCGCTTTTAATCTGCGAACAAGATATGACGATTATAAAATGGATTTTTATAAAAAGTGTACAAAAAGTTTCACTGAAGAGTGGATTGATCAGATAAAGGAATTCAGAACATGGATAAAAGAAAAACTCCGGAGTCAGTTCTAAGTTACATAAACTATATAAAAAAAATATATCCGAATTTAGAAAAGACGTATTTATTCGGTTCCTATGCCAAAATGAACTCAGAATCAGACAGCGACATAGATGTGGCGTTCATCTTTCAGGATATCGGCGATACGTTTGATATTCAGTTAAGCTTATTGAAGCAGAGAAGAAAATTTGATTTACGGATTGAACCGCATGTATTCAGTGAAAAAGATTTTTTCAGTTTTCACCCTTTAGCCTGTGAAATACTTAAAACAGGTTTTGAAATCCGATGACAGCCACACGTTTATATATCCGGGAAGATTTTTTTATACAAGTTTTTCCGGGAGAATTGTCCGATTCTTTGTATTTTGCTCTGATCGCAGGTAATCAGCGCATATTCGGAATTGACAAAGAAGCCGGTGAATGGCATATACATCCCTATAGGAATCCGCATGAACATGAGCCCCTGTATGAAACTTTGGAGCCGAAGCCTTTAGCAACATTTTTGTCGAGAGTGGAAAAATTAATATTTGAGCATGAATTGTTATAAGAGTATTAACAATGAGCTATCCCGAAGGTTTGCTGTTTAAGCAGCCCGGGTTTAATACCGCCGCCACTTGCGGCGGGAATTTTTATTTGTTTTTTTATAAAAAATTAGGAGATAAAAATGATTAATTTCATTTCAGAAGCAGATAAATCGGAAAAAGCAATTGAAATTTTGCATGATGTTCTGGAAACAGAGGCTTTGCGTCTGACTTACAGCCTGAATCTTGCAAAAAAAAGGTTGAAGAAATTTGAGAGGAGGTATAGTGTATCTTCTGAGAAATTCATCAGAGAATGGTATGCCGAAGATTTAAAAGGAAAAGATATGGAATATGTCGAATGGGCAGGAGAATATCATTTTTTTAAAAGCCTTGATGAGCGACTTGAAATTCTTAAAAGTATAACACATGAAAATTCATGACTATACTAAGCATTTTCATAAAGGAATTGAGAGAGTTGAGAATTACGGATATACAGAATCTGTTGAAATCAGGGAAGAAATAAGACCTCAGAAACAGCTTGTAATACATGCGGACATTGTCTTTATTGACGGGTCTGTTTTGCACATCAGAGAATATATTGAGGCTAAATTTAAAATTGAACGAATAAGTTACGCTTATCAACATCAGAGTAAAGACGGAGAACTTATTTTCAGATATGACAATGCTCCCCATAAGCCGGAATTGGGTTTCAAAGAACATAAACATACAAATGACGGAAAAATAACTGAGGATTCTTTGCCTGATATATGTAAGCTTATGGACGAAATTATCAAATATCTTTGAATGACTGATGCCGGATATCATTAATGTTTTCAATATTTGTTTTTGAGAAAGACGGATGATGAATGCTTTAATTTTCGGTGCTAACGGACAAGACGGATATTATCTTAATGCCTTGTGCAAAACGGCATATCACGCTCCGGTGATTGGCTTCACGGAGATGTATCGGATTGCAGCCTTGTTGAGCGGTTAATTAAGGAACATAAACCCGTATATATATTTCATGTGGCGGCAGACTCTGCAACCCGGCACGATGTCTTATTTGAAAATCATGCCACAATATCCACCGGCACACTGAATATATTAGAATCGGTTTACAGACACAGCCGGAATTCCAAAGTTTTTATTACGGGTAGTGATATAGTGATGGTGTTTTTATTATAATACAGATAATTATTATGTAGTACAACTAATCAGAGGAGACAGAAAAATGATAGATATGAGAGATATAATCTGCCCCCGCTGCAGTTCGGGAAATATTATAAAAAACGGAAACACCGTTTACGGCAGGCCGGAATTTATGTGCGGAGACTGCCGGAAACACTTCCCTGAAAATCCGGATATTCGGGAAATTGCATAAGAAAAAAAGGAACTTGCAGAGAAAATGCTTTCGGAAAAAATTCCGCCTGCCGGAATATGCCGGGTACCCGGAATTTCACAAAGACGGCTGCAAAGTTATGTCGGTGAGATATATCGGCATATTGAAAAAAAAATCGAAACGACCGGCAAGGGAAAAATCCGTCTCATAATTGAATGTGACGGAATCCGGTCATATGTCGGGAACAAAAAGAATAAATGCCGGATACGGTCTGCAACTGATGTCGCAACAGAAGAAACTGCCGGCTTTCACGCCGGCAGCCGGGGAAGGGAAGGCGCGGAGGGACTGCGGAATTCACTCCCGCCGGAATGCCGTCAGTGTGCTGTTGTTTATACAGATTTTCGGGAGGCATACGCCGGGGTTCTTCCTTCGGAACGTCACCGTCCGGCGGCAGAAAACAGCGGAAAAACAGGTCATATCGGGCGGTTCAGCAATACAGTGCGTCAGAGAATTTCCCGGTCTGTGCGAAAAACGCTTTCCTTTTCAGAAAAACCTGAGAATCACATAGGAGCAATACTGCTTTTCATTCATCATTATAACGCTATGATCAGAAAAGAAATCACCGATACTATATGACTACCCAAAAAACACAGGGGATATTGCTTTCCCTTTCAGGTTCCCTTTCGGGTAAGCCTGTTTCCTCGCAAGAAACAGATCAGGAATTGTACGGAGACATGAAATACTGATGATATCCGGTGAAAGAGTATACATGGGCATGGCTGGCATTAGGACATCGGAGAGATTCCTTTCATCATAAGGTTGAAAAAGTTTTCCGAGAGATTCAGTCAGAAAATATGTCGGCAGTTTCAAGCGAATATATTCTTTATGAACTCATCACGCTTCTTTTCCGCCGGGAAAATTATACTGAATGTGTCAGATTCACAGACACTCTTCCTGCCGCTGTGAAAAATGACGAACTCGTAATTGAAAAAATATCTGAAGACAGATTTCAGAGATCACGGCAACTGAGAAAACGTCTGAAAGACAAACCGGACATATCTTTTACCGATATTACCTCTATGATTATTATGCAGGATTTGTCAATCCGTTATATTCTCACAGATGATGAGCATTTTACATATACAGGCTTTAATTTTATCAACATACCGCAATTAAAGGACAAAAATATAAATCTTATTGTGCAGACGAAAGATATATACTTTTAAATGGACTGTGAAGACAGCCTGAAGATTTATTGGGATGTGAAAAATTCTGTGGATACCGCCGAGAGGAAGGCAAAAATCGGAATCGAAAAGGCAGCCGAGATGTTCGGAGACGGCGAATTTGCGGCAAAAATATCAAAGGATTCCGGCTTGTCGGCGGAATAGATTGAAAGAATGCGGACTGATCTGAGCTAAAATCGGAATGGCGGATGACAGCAGAATGTTATTGCGAAAAAGGAGAATACCGGCAGATGTGGGATGAGTTGAAAAGCAAACCGGCGTTTCAGATTCTTGAAGAAATGAAACGTACCGGCATTGTGTATGATATGCAGGGGAATCCCTGTCCTTTTGAGGATCATGAATCTTATCTGGCTCTGTATCAGATTATGAGAAGTTTAAAACCGGATATGTCTCTTGAACTCGGCTTTTATGGCTTTTAAAATCGGGAGCGAGGGTATGCGGTTATTCACTTCCTCCGCCGACTCAGCCGAACCATTATGACATTCTGAAACCGGATGTTGAATCATATATCGGAAATATCAGAGACCTTGAGAAACTCAGCGACACGGTCGAGTCTTTTCGTCCGGATGCGGTGTTTCATCTTGCCGCGCAGCCGCTTGTCCGAAAGTCCTACAGAGACCCGCTTGAAACCTTCGCAACCAACATTATGGGTACCGCGAATATGTTGGAAGCCTGCCGGAAAATCGGCTGTGTCAAAGCTGTTGTGGTTATAACCAGCGATAAATGTTACGAAAATAGAGAATGGGTCCGGGGATATCGTGAAAATGACCCTATGGGCGGATACGATCCCTATAGCGCGTCAAAAGGATGTGCGGAATTAATTACGGCAAGTTACCGGAATTCATTTTTTTCGTCGAGTGCGTATCAGAAATATCCTCAGACACTTATTGCCAGTGTCAGGGCAGGAAATGTTATCGGCGGCGGGGACTGGGGAGAAGACCGGCTTGTGCCGGACATTATCCGGGCTGCGAGTAAAAATGAAAAGGTGATTATCCGTAATCCGCATGCTGTCCGTCCGTGGCAGCATGTGCTGGAACCTCTGTCCGGATATTTGCTTTTAGGTCAGCAGCTTATGGAAGGAAAAAAAGAATTTGCCGGCGCGTGGAACTTCGGACCCGATGACGGAGGTCATGCCGACGTCATCACAACGGTCAAAAATTTGCAGGCATGGTGGAAAAATATTGACTTTGAAATCATACATGATAATAAAGCCCCGCATGAGGCGAACATGCTGAAATTGGACTGTTCAAAAGCTCGTTCGATACTCGGGTGGAAACCGGTATGGAATACTGCCGCAATGCTTGAGAAAACTGCAAAATGGTATCAGGAATTTTATGAATCGGGCAGGGTGATAAGTCAGGAACAGTTGACTGAATATATTGAGAAAGCAAAACAAAGACAGCTTGCTGGGACAGCGGAATGAAATTTCATCATACACCCCTTAAAGACGCTTATATCATTGAACCGCAACCTTTTGCCGATCACCGGGGGAA